>NZ_JBQCIT010000032.1:0-25847 GCF_051953455.1 Parafilimonas sp.
CCAAAGCCGCCGATGCGCATTTCACCATTCCCATGAAGGGCGAATTTGATTCGCTGAATGTTTCGGTTGCGGCAGGTATTATTTTATATGAAGCCATGAAACAAAGGTTGTAATCCAGCATTGTTTTCTTTACAATACTTTACTATTATTGCACTTTAATATTCAACCTTATCATGAAAAAAGCATTTGTTGTTGCCCTTGTGATTTTTTGTAACGGGGTTATTGCCCAAACACCAGAATACCTGCATTTTGAATCTCCATCCACTAAAATAAACCACTCCATTTTTTCCGTTGTTGAAGTAGCTGATACACGGTTTGACGATGTGTATATGGGATTCGTACAAAAAGGTGCTTTCAACCGCAAAGCGCCTGTAGAACTGGAGCAACCCATGACCCAAGCCATAAAAGAATTTGCAGGCGGGTTAATTGCCAATGCTGATAAACAGGATGGTGCTGTGTTAATAAACATCCGTGATTTTTTTCTATATGAAGCGGAAAAGATGACAGCAGAAACAGGTACATTTATTTTCAGGGCCGGTTGTTATTTTAGGATGAATGATTCGTACCATCTCCTTTTTTCGATTGATACTTCCATTACTGTAAAATCTAACTGGGATGTAACCAAAAAACTTAAACAAACCGCCTGCGACGCATTGGGTTCATTTATTAAAAAGGCTGCGGAATTTGATAAAAATGCTATACGGGAAGAGGTATGGACATACGCAGACATTCTCGATATAGACATGAAAGAAAAAGCGGATATTCCTGTATATAATGTTACACTTCCCAAAAAGGGCCTTTATAAGGATTATGCAGCTTTTAAAATGAACCAACCTTCTGATACATCTTTTATTGAAGAGGCAGGCAGGCGAAATACACCAGCTTTTTACACAAAGGCTGATAATGGAAAGAAAGGCAAAGCAGTAACCTCAAAAAACTACTTCGCAGCCTGTGATGGCGGCAAACTGTACTTTATTGCTTCAAACGGTGTATATGAAGGCATAAAAAGAGATGGCGATTTTTATTTTACAGGCACTATTAAGGATGCTTCCAATGCCTCAATGGCCTCTACGGCTTATTTCATGTTTGGTATTATGGGCGGTATAATAGCTTCCGCATCAATGGAACACCAAATCCTTGAGTACAGAATAGATCATACTAATGGTAAGTTTTTGCCAATTAAGAAAATATAATCGTGCAGTAAATTATTCAATTGGTTAAATGGAATTACATCACTTCTTATAATAATTTTATATTTATTAATGATTCATTGAAAAGCTTTGCTATAACTTCGCGACGCAACAATACGCTGTTAATACAACGAGATGCTTAGAAAATCATGGTGGAAAATATTGAGTTTTATTTTGCTGATGTACACATGTATCATGGGTTTTCTCGTAAAAATACCGGTACTCGATGGCCGGTTGCAGCAATCTATCCGTAACTTATTTTTCCATGTGCCCATGTGGTTTTGCATGATGGTTCTCTTCACGGTTTCTGTTATTTATGCAATCAAATCTTTAAACTCCGGCAAAATAATTCACGATCATTATGCAACCGAATATGCCCGCAGCGGTATTGTGTTTGGCGTGTTGGGGTTGATAACCGGAGCTATCTGGGCAAAATACCAGTGGGGCGCATTCTGGAGCAGCGATCCCAAGCAAAACGGTGCTGCCATCGCTATATTAATTTACCTCGCTTACTTTGTTTTAAGAGGATCTGTTGATGATGAAAACAAACGCACACGCTTAAGTGCCGTATATAACATATTTGCTTTTGCCATGCTTTTCCCCACCATCTGGATTTTACCAAGATTGACGGAATCTTTGCACCCGGGCGGGCAGGGCAGTGAAGGCAACCCCGCATTGAATGGTTCAGACCTTGCACCACAAATGCGCCTCGTTTTCTGGCCGGCTGTTATTGGCTGGACCTTACTGGGCGTTTGGATAACCACCTTAAGAATAAGATTACAATTGTATAAAGAAAAATTATTTGAATATGCTTAGGAAATTAGCGCTTCTTCTCTCTTTTTATTTTATCGCAGCAGGCAGTTATGCCCAGCAAATGGATTTATCAAAGGAAGAACCTACTGATTTCATGAGTGGCAGCGGGAAGATTTATGTGGTGATGGCCGTTGCTGTTGTAATTGTTTTAGGATTACTTATCTACGTAATTAATCTCGACAGGAAGATCTCTAAACTGGAAAAAGAACGGCCTTCAAAAGGCTAAAAATTTTTTATTTATAAAAAACAAATGTTCATTAGCATAATTTAAAATGATCTTACAATGGCAGACAAACACTATAATTTTTTTGAAAGTGTAACCCGGAGCTTTGACAAAGCGGCCAAATTTACGCAATGGGAAAAAGGTATTCTTGATCAGATTAAAGCCTGCAACTCTGTTTACCGCATGCGTTTTCCCATTAAACGCGATGATGATTCTATTGAAGTAATTGAAGCCTACCGTGCACAGCATTCACATCATAAAACGCCTTGCAAGGGTGGTATAAGATACAGCGAACTGGTTGACCAGGACGAAGTAATGGCGCTGGCGGCATTAATGACCTATAAATGCGCTATTGTGAATGTGCCTTTTGGCGGGGCCAAAGGCGGCATTAAAATTAACCCCAGGGAATACAGCGCATGGGAACTGCAAAAAATTACAAGGCGTTATACGTCCGAACTGGTTAAAAAAGAATTTATCGGCCCCGGCACCGATGTGCCTGCGCCCGATTATGGAACGGGTGAAAGGGAGATGGCCTGGATACTGGATACTTATATGGCCATGCACCCAGGCGAAGTGGATGCTATGGGCTGCGTTACCGGCAAACCCGTTGCCCAGGGCGGCGTAAGGGGAAGAAGAGAAGCCACCGGCCTCGGCGTTTTTTATGGCATACGTGAAGTTTGTTCCATGCCTGATGTGATGGAAAAATTAGGATTGAATACGGGTATTGTTGGTAAACGCATCGTTGTACAGGGCCTTGGAAATGTGGGTTATCATACCGCCAAATTTTTCAGGGAACATGGCGCCAAAATAGTTGCCATCGCTGAGTTTGAAGGGTCTATTTATAGCGAAGAGGGTTTAAACGAAGAAGCCGTATTTCAACACAGGAAAAGTACTAAATCTATACTGGATTTTCCCGGCGCTATCAATTTAAAAGTAACCGGCGATGCGCTTGAGCTGGAATGTGATATTCTTATTCCGGCGGCTTTGGAAAATGTTATCAACGGCGAAAATGCTGCCAGGGTTAAAGCCAAAATCATTGGTGAAGCAGCCAACGGCCCTTTAACGCCGGATGCTGATGAAATACTGTCAAAAAAAGGCGTGCTCGTTATTCCCGATATGTACCTGAATGCCGGTGGCGTAACGGTTTCTTATTTTGAATGGCTGAAAAATTTAAGCCATGTGCGGTATGGCAGGATGGAAAAAAGGTTTACCGAAAATCTGAATAAACATATCATTGGTCAGTTGGAAGAACTCACCGGCAAAACCGTTGACAGCCGTGAAAAACTGTTGATTGAACATGGCCCGGACGAGGTTGATCTTGTTTACAGCGGCCTTGAACAAACCATGATTGAAGCTACGCGGGAAATTATGGCCTGCTGGCATGCAAACAATAAAATACCCGACATGCGTACGGCCGCTTATGTGGTTGCTATTGATAAAGTAGGAACAAGCTATGCCGAATTAGGTATTTTCCCATAATTGTTGCAAATAATTACTTTAGCGCAATACACCAGCTTTATTTGAGCCTGGTGTATTTTTTTAGAATGGTTAGAAGATTATTTTGCCAAAAGCGTGTCATCAAATAATTTCAGAATGCGTTTGTATTCATCCGTCCAGCTGCTGGGCTCTACAAAGCCATGGTCTTCTACCGGGTAAGGCGCTATCTGCCAGTTATCTTTTCCCAGCTCAATCAGGCGCTGTGTTAAGCGCACCGCATCCTGGAAATTCACATTCACATCCACCATGCCATGGCAAATAAGTAAATGGTTTTTTAAACCGCTGGCGAAGTTGATGGGCGAAGAACGTGCATACGCAATGCTGTCGGTAAAAGGCTCGTTCAGGATAGCGGCCGTATATTCATGGTTGTAATGCGCCCAGTCTGTTACAGGCCGCAAGGCAGCGCCTGCTTTAAATACATCGGGCTGTGTGAACATAGCCATCAGCGTCATAAAACCGCCATAGCTGCCGCCATACATACCAATGCGTGTGGAATCAATTCCAAAATTCTGAACAAGATAACGGGCTGCATCTACTTCATCATTCAAATCCCTTCCACCCATATAACGGTAGATGCCGGTACGCCAATCGCGGCCATAACCGGCGCTGGCACGATAGTCAACATCTAATACCGTGTAACCTTTATCAGCCAGTAAATTGTTGAACATCATTTCCCGGAAATAATAACTCCACCAATAATCCACGTTTTGCAGGTAGCCTGCACCATGCACAAAGATCACGGCTGCATTATTTTTTATTCCGGGTTTTGGTTCATAAATACGTGCATAAACATTGGCGCCATCCCTTGCTTTAAAAGTGAAAATCTTTGTATCACGCCACGGGTATAGTTTAAAGGAATCGCTCATAGCCTTGTTTGTCACCTGTTGTGGTTTTGCACCGGGTTTTACTTCCTGCACATATAATTCCCAGGGCTTGGTTTGATAGGAATAACGATAAGCCAGGTATTTGTTATCAGGTGATAAATACATTTCATAACCTCCGGTGAGCGAAGTGAGTTTTGTTTTATTGCCGCCATCAATATTTATCCTGTAAATATTTTGCTTGCCGGGATGTTCTTCGTTAGTTATGATATAAAAAGACTTCTTATCGGGGCTTAAAATTGCTTTTTGAATTTCATAATTGCCGCCGGTAACCGCCTTCTTTTGATTTGTGTTGAAATTATACGTATATAACTGCGAATAGCCCGTTACTTCGCTTTGAAAATAAAAGCTGTTATTGTTTATCCAGCCAATATTGGCAGGTTCCAGCCAGGCAATGCCGGGGCCTGCAATCCAGGCAGTATCGCGCTGATGATCTATTAAACTAAGTTTACCGGCGGCAGCATCCAGTTGCATTATCCAGCGATCTTTCTGATCCAGCGAAAAAATATCAACCACGCACAAGCTGCCTTCATCATTCCACAAAACATTTTCAATGCGCAGCTTTCTGTTATTGCCGGAAGAATCTTTTGCCGCATCCGGATAGTCTTTTACATAATCCGGCGTATAATGAATGAAGGGAATGGAGTCCGTTGAAATTTTTATAACCGTGTCTTTCAATGCATCAAAAACGAAAAAAGAAAAAGTGCCCCCTGGCCTGCCAACTTTAGCGCCTGCGGGTATTTCGGCAGTATATCCGTCGCTTGTAACATAGTTGGGGACGATTGCCCGTTTTGCATCGGGATTTCTTTCAAATAATGTATAGGCAATAAACCTTCCGTTGCTGCTTACCGTTACCTGCTGCACAGTTTTATTGCTGGTATAAATTATGCGCAGTGGCTTTTCTTCCTTGTTGTTTTCAAGAAATTGTTTGCGGGCATCTTTTTTATCCTGCCTGTTTTTTATTACAGAAGATGTACGCAACGCTTCATTGTCCAGCCATTGCTGCTGTTTGGAAAGCTGTTTGTCTTCAGCAGGCGCAGCGCCCGTTTCAAAATGTGTTAGCTGTTTTGTATTGCCGGTTAAGACGTTCCATTCATACAGGTCATCATCCAGCCGATAAACAATTTTGTTATCGTCTTTCAGGAATACCGGGTCTGATTCTTCGGCGTTTGTTTGTGTAACGCGTACAATATTTTGGGTGGCTGTTGCAAGCAGGTAAACATCGTTATTATGTATAAAAACAATTTTTGTTCTGGTAGCATTATATCTTCCGTTATTAATATCTTCTGCAAGCTTTGCCCTAACATAATTTTCTTTACCTGTGTTGCCGCTTGCCAATTGGTAGCTATAAGCAGAATCGTTGGTATTATTTTCCGGGTTCCAGCTAAAGTGAATGGATTTACTATCGTAATTCCAGAATATTTGCGATGGCGAAGTACCAATCCATTTTGGATCACGCATTATTTGTTCAACGGTAAGCTGCGCATAAGATGCAAAAGGCATCAGCAGCAAAAGCGGCAGAAATTTTTTCATATCGGAGATAATTAGAGAACCGGTAAAAAACATTGTGAATATAAACCGCTTAAAAGCGTTGCAGAAATTTTCCGCTGGTTTCATTGCAGTCTTTTGCAATTTTAAGCACAAACAATTCACATTTTAAGTCAGCGCGCTTTTATGCATATATCCGCCTGCGGGCATGTAAACAAATTGATTTAGGTTTGCCTGTACGGCGAATAAAACTTTCTCTATATATTGCCGCAAAAAATAAAAGATATACGAATGAAACCGAGCATGATATTTTCCTTATACAAGGAAATGTACATCGCGAGGTTTCATGAGACCATTGAAAAAATAAACTTGTACGAATGAAATTCATTGTTTCTTCATCAGCATTACTAAAACATCTGCAGCAGATAAACGGTGTGATAAATGCCAATACGGTATTGCCTATCCTGGAAGATTTTTTGTTTGAAATTGAAGACAAAAAACTCACCGTTGTTGCTACCGACCTTGAAACAGTGATGGGTGTTCAAATGGATGTGGAAAGCAAAACTGATGGTAAAATCTGCATACCTGCGCGTATTTTGATGGATTCTTTAAAAAACATTTCGGATCAGCCGCTAACTTTTAATATCGACAAAAACTTTTCAGTTGAAATTACAAGCGACAATGGTAAATATAAAATGATGGGCGAAAACCCCGATAACTTTCCCAAAGCACCGGAAGCAGATGATGCCAACAATTTTACAGTCACCAGCAGCGCTTTGCTAAACGGCATTAATAAAACTTTGTTTGCCGTGAGCAGCGATGACCTGCGCCCCGCCATGACAGGTATTTTCTTTGAACTTTCAAAGAACGCCGTGCAGTTTGTTGCCACCGATGCGCACAGGCTTGTTCGTTATAAAAGAACAGATGTAACCAATGCGAATGCAGACAACTTTATCGTTCCAAAAAAACCGTTGAACCTGCTGAAGAATACATTGCCTGATAATGATGATGAAATAACCGTAAGCTATAATAATAATCATTTTTTTGTAACACATGGTGAAACAAAACTGAGCTGCCGTTTGATAGATGCACGGTTCCCTGATTATAAAGTGGTGATACCGGCAGATAATCCTTATAAGCTTACTGTAAACCGCACCGATTTTCAAAGCGCATTGCGCCGCATTAATATCTTCAGTAATAAAAGCACTAACCAGGTTGTATTAAACATAAGCGGAAGTGAATTACAGCTTACTGCGCAGGATGTTGATTTTAGCTCAGAAGGTAACGAACGCATGAATTGCGAATACGATGGTGAAGATTTGCAGATAGCTTTTAATGCTAAATTTTTAATTGAACTTTTAAATGCTTCCGAAAGCGAAAATGTGGTAGTTGAATTATCCACCCCTAATAAAGCAGGGATAATAAAGCCCACCGAAAAAGAGGAGAACGAAGAGCTTTTAATGCTGGTGATGCCGCTTATGTTAAACGTATAATATTTGAAACAGCTTTATAAAATCAAAGGCCCTTTTAAGGGTCTTTTTTATTTGACATGAGAATAAACCTTATGCATGCAGCCTGCTTTTTTTATTAAGAACACGCCGCCGCTTCACCGGTTATAAATCAAAAACAATCCTACCTTTATCCATATGAAAATAGCTCTGGCTTCACCATTATACCCGGCATCGATAGATGATGCTATTAAGCAGTTGCAAACATTAGCGGAAGATGCGGCCCGGCAAAAAGCAGCCATTATTTGTTTCCCTGAAACATATATTCCCGGCTACCCGCTTGATTTGGAAAATGTCAAAAAAACTTCACCGGAAGTTTTAAAAGATGCTTTGCAAAAAACCTGTGAAATAGCAAGGGTAAATTCCATTGCCATCATCCTGCCAATGGATTGGTATGAAGATGAAAACTTCTTGAATGTAGCTTTTGTAATTTCAGAAAATGGCGATGTAATAGGTTATCAGCCTAAGGTGCAGCTTGACCCTTCGGAAGATAATCTATGGATTACGGGAAAAGGCAGGCGGTTATTTGAAGTGCAGGGTTTAAAATTTGGCATTGCCATTTGCCATGAAGGGTTCCGTTATCCTGAAACGGTTCGGTGGGCGGCAAGGCAGGGCGCTTCCATTGTTTTTCATCCGCATTTTGCCGGCAGTGATACAGAGGGCGTTGAATTGAAAGAATGGGGCAATGCCGGCAATCCATATTATGAAAAAGCCATGATGATGCGTTCCATTGAAAACACAATATACTTTGCCAGCGTAAATTATGCAACGCGTTTCCAGGAGTCCGCCACCTCTTTAATCGGCCCTGATGGTAAATGTATTGCCTGGCAGCCATACGGTAAAGCGGGCATATTAACAGTGGATATTGATCCGGTATTAGCTACGGCCAGGCTGGCAAAAAGACTTAAGATAAATTATACCTGATATTTTAAAGCATAAACAAATTAACCTTGGAAGCCGTATTCTTAACAGCTCATTAAAGCCTATTAAAATGAATATTATTTAATTAGAATTCTTACATTTAGATGCTAAAGCAAGGCGCTGAATATATTGTTTACCTATTGCTGATCTATGGAAAAATTTAGTAAGGAGAAGGCGCTTCAACTGTTTAAGCAAAGGCTCAGAACTTTTGCTGACGCCCCGGAAGAGGACTTGAATCAATTCGCTAATGTTATGCAAATAAAGCATTTTAACAAGGGCGAGGTAATTTTAAAAGAAGGACAGGTATGCAGGCATTTTTACTTCATCTTGCAAGGCTGCATCCGCAGTTTCAGAATGAAAGATGGAAGGGAAGTAAATACAAACTTTTACTTTGAAGAAGACATTGCCAGCGATTTCATAAGCCTCCGCGATGAAACACCATCAAAATTCTATCTAGTTGCCTTAGAAGAATGCATTGTTTATTGCGGCAGTAAAAAAGAAGCATCGCCTGTTTTTTTAAATGAAATGTCGCTCCATGCAATATTGTTCCGTTTTTTCCAGGCTTTATATTTTAAACAAATGGAACATTCCAATGGTTTTAGATTGCTTGATCCCGAAGAGCGTTATAAATATATGCTCGAACGAAACCCTCAATATCTCCAGCGTATTCCTTTAAGTTATCTTGCTTCTTATCTTGGCATGAGCCGCGAAACCTTATCGCGGATACGGAAAAAAAGAAGTTGATTTAATGCCGGTGATATAATGATCAAGTGCATTATTTCGCGACGCAGGTTTTGATTTTAAAATCAATCACTTTCTTATATCCGGCCGCCATAAAAAATCATTGGGAACGGCGAACCTTTTCCATACGCAATGAAATCATTTTTATAAAAATAACTATAGTATTATCTTCTTTATTGAGGCAGGGTCTTACGCTGCCATAGATAGCAAGAAATTGAGGAAGGATTGATTTTCACTAATGCGGGATGCGTTTTACATTTGAATAATCATGCAGCTATCAAATAAAACTGTTCTTGTATTGGGCGCCAACTCCGATGTAGCCAAAGAAGCCATCAAATTATATATTAAAGAAGGATGCCGGGTTATAGCCGCATCAAGAAGCATAAATGAATTGAATGCATTTGTTGAACAGCAAGGCTTTACTACCAACGTAGCAGTAGAATATTTTGATGCCACAGCTTTTGATACCCATCAGCAGTTTTATAATAATCTTCCTTTCAAACCAAATATTGTATTGTATGCAGCAGGCTTTTTAAAAAACAATGAACAGGCAATGGTTGATTGGGACGGCAGTTTTCAAATGATGAAAGTTCATTACTGCGGCGCTGTTTCCATCTTAAATATTATCGTTAATGACAAGAGCAATACCGGTCTTGAAAAGATTATTGGCCTTTCATCGCTTTCCGGCGTAAGGGGCAGAAAAAGCAATTTTATTTATGGGAGCACCAAATCTGCCTTTACACAATATCTCGCTGGTTTAAGGCAATATCTTTTCCCCCGGAATATAAGCGTACATGTAATTGTAGCCGGATATATACGCAGCAAAATGACAGCAGGTCTCAACTTGCCCGAATCATTAATGCTGGAACCTTCTTTTATAGCAAAGCCGGTTGTTTACACGCCAAACCGTTTTACTATTGTACCCGGTTTTAAATGGAAGATCATCTATAATGTTTTAAAACTAATGCCGGAGAAGTTAGTGGCGCGGTTGCCATAAAATATGTTCATAAACAAAATTAAAAAGTCCCGGCATTACAGGACTTTTTAATTTAAATACATGCTTGTAAAATGTATTTATATGATTATTTCTTTTTATCAAAAATGGTGTCTATTTTTTTGCCTGCTTTTTTTGCAGCGTCACCCACAGCCTCCCCGGCATCTTTAACCGCATCTTTTGTATCCTGCCAGGCATTATCAATAGCCTTGCCTGTTCTGTCGAAAAAGTTACCCGCTTTATTTACCACTTCGCCTTCTTCAAGCTTTATCTCTGCTTTATCTTTTCTTACTTTACCATCTCTGTAAACTACAACACCGTTATCAAGCGTAATTTCTTTATCAACTACCACCCAATCGCCGTTACGCATAACCATGGTTTTACCATCTTTATAAATAACATCGCCCTCGGTGGGAGTATATACTTCTGTAACGATAGTTGTAGTGTCGGCGGTAACATCGGTATTGGGCGTCACTACCATTGTATCTTCAGCAGATGTAGTAGATGATGAACTATTACAGGCAGCCAACAACGCCATAAATGCGGCAGGAATAAATTTTTTCATGTGTAAGGTTTGGGATTGGATATTAAATTTTCGTGCCAAAAATGGCAAGGATGGAAATTTCAAAACTGAAACTTCGAAACGCAATTAGTAAAAACTGCCCTTAACGTTTATTGAAATATGTATCAGTTAAAAAGCGAAATTAATAACCTGCTCATCACTGCCGGAACCATAAGTAAGTGTAAAAACTTTAATCACCTCATCTGCCAAGCCTGCGCCGGCTGCATATTGTACCAAAAAATAGCTCAATGCCCTTATATAAAATATTTGCGTAAACAAAGGACTGAGGTTATTGTAAACATCCCGGTTGAATTTCTTTGAATCATAATTTTTATTGGCAGTAATACCGGTTGTAAGATTAGATATACCGTTAATGAATCCTCTTACATTATCTTTTAATCCAGGATGAATATGAACAATGCCGGCGAATGTATCGTTGGTTATCGTCCATCCGCTTTCTTCAAAAACTGCCAGGTGATCCGGGTCATCAACATTGCCTATTGTATCTGATACAATAGCTGCAATTTCCCCGGGGTCATCAGAAAAACCTCCGGTTATAAACTTTCTCCAGAAACCGGTATAGGTGCTGATACGTTTTTGTACCGTGCTTCTCAGGCTGTATTCAGGTATAAATTTCATAGCGGCGGAAAGAGCGTCAGCAAAACGTATAATGGTATCACTGTTCCACCCATTATGGCCAAGCTGCAGAATGAGGGCTTGAAAAACGTTTTCATTAAATATAACCTGTGTTTGTATCGTAACAGGTTTATCAGCAATTATATTGAAATACTGATTGAACAATTTATCTGTATCATCCTGTTTTATAGCCCCGGTTAAAACGGCTGTATCTAAATATTCTTTGAGATCTTTAGCGCTTACATGAGGATCGGTTAGTGCAGTAGTTAATTGCAAGGCGTAATCAAATTCATTTAAGGTGGCTGTCTTATATTTAGAATAGGTAGGCATATGGCACATGAATTCGCCCATCCATGTTCCCTTACCTTTACCTAATTGCCAGTTATAACCTTTACTGTAATCTGCAATAACCTGGCTGTTTCCATTAATATCACTCCTCGTTACAGCATTGTAGTTGCTGAAATCTTTACCAAGCAATTCTACTCCAAAAATTTTTAAACCAAATCCCCATGTTCTTTTAATATCAACTGTTTTTTGATTCAGGTAAGTATTTAACTGAATGCCTTGCGTATTATTCCTGATGGCGTCAATAATATCCTCTGTATTAAACCGAAGCAAGCCGCCATGATAAGTTTGCAACGTTGCAGTTGGAATATTAATAGATAGAAATTCTTTGTTTTCTTTAATTAAACTGTATTCATAGGTAAAAGATGCTTCAACATGCGCAGTGGCAATAACGGCAATTGTTTTTGTTATATCCTCCTTCAGCGACTGCCATGCGGCAGCAACCTTAACAGGCAAGTTGGTTACAGTACCTAATTTAAAAATGCCTGCCAGTGTATCTATTGCCTGTTTTTCTGCACCTGTTAATGAATTTGCAGCATTTTGAAATTTAATGATGGCATCTTCCACATCTGTCCGCTTATAACCTGTTAAGCTTTTAACAACAGCATCAAATAAAATATTTAATTGTTCTTCAGATTTAGCAGGGTCTGCAAAACCGGCGCTTATAGCAAGACCCGCCGCTAAGCCGGCCTTTGTGTTTTTAGCTTTTGAAATTTTTACGAGGCAGGTATCAGCATTAATTTTTTTAATGAAATAATTAAAATCGTCTGTTACATTTAAATTAAATGTTGCAGAGAAAGAAGGCGAAAGCTGAATATCCAATGTGACAGGAACAGGCAGTTTTTTTGCAAGTAATGAAAGGCTTTGAGAAAAAATATTGCTCCAGCTTATAGTAATGTTAGAAGAAAGCTGAGTGGTGGCTTTGAAACAAAGTGCATCATTCAATTCCAGTTGTTCCACATCTTCAAACCTGAAGATGGTTTTAAAATGGCGTACATCATAAATAAAATCATCATTTATCTTATCTGCGTTGCTGTGCTTTTTATAAAATAAATTTTTTAAAAGAAGGTCGGCCGAAACAAAAAAATTAAAGCCAATATCTGAGGTGCTTTTCCCTTCTGCATTTGCTTTGGCATTTACAACTATCGCATACTTTAAATAAGCATCAGTATTTGTATTGAAATTTATATCGGCATCGTTGGTTGCCAGGAAACCATCGCTGTCTATATCATCTTCATCATTAAACAACTGCACAGATAAGTTTGTGTTGGCACCAATGGAAAAGGTTACACCACCCGCATCTACAGGATGGGCTTTATCTGCGATAACCTGTACAGGCTGCACCAACAGGCTTTTATCATTTAACTGTTTATCTGATAGCAGCTCTCCTGTTTGGGCAAAAACGGATTGCAGGTCTTCCATAAATTAGTTTGTTATATGCACAATTTATTATGAAAAACTTCAATTAAAACAAATCTTTTATTGAATAAAATAGGCGGATGATTTTTGTGGGATTAAGCAGTTTCTATGTTTGCATTAATAAATGATATTATCGTTCGCCACCGGTCTGACACGTTTCAAAAAACCAAGCAGCTTCCTGAAGCGTCTGACCGTTATTCATAATTAGTCCTTACTAATAACTCAAACGGCATTTAAAGCCCTGCTATAATTATCAGCGCAATACCTGCTATAAAAAACAGGAACATAAAGGCAAGCAGTTTATTAGTACCGGCCGGTGCATTGCGAAATTCTTTCCATATAAATACACCCCACAAAGCAGCAATAAGTGTTGCGCCCTGGCCAAGACCGTAAGAAATAGCGGCGCCTGCTTTACCGGCAGCGATAAGATTAAGTGAGTTGCCCAGCCCCCAAATTAAGCCACCTAAAATGCCGGTGAGATGCGTTTTAAAATTGCCTTTAAAATAATCACTGTAAGCAACAGGCGCGCCATCAAATGGCTTTTTCATTAAGATGGTATTGAAAACAAAATTACTGATGAAGATGCCGCAGGAGAAAATAAAAACAGCCGTATAGGGCGTCATCTTTCCTGCAACAGGGTTTTCAAAATTCTCGAGATCCATCGAGGCTGCAATAAACCTGTAAAAGAACGACATAAGCACACCGGCAACCAATGAAATAATAATGCCTTTTGAGGAAGGCTTTTTATCGCCCTTACTGTTTCTTTTATAAGCAATGGCATTAATGATAATGGCAATTGTTACCAAAGCAACGCCAACAAATAAAAACATGGCATCACCTTTCTGTGATGCCGTATAATTCACAATTACGCCCAGCACCAACGCTAATCCTATAGCAACCGGAAAAGCAACGGCCATGCCTGCAATGGCTATGGCTGCAGAGAACAATATATTGGCCGCATTGAATATAACACCGCCAATTAAAGCACTCAGGATATTATTACCGTCTGCTTGTTTTATATCATCTATAAAACTTCTTCCCTGTGCGCCCATGCTGCCTAATGTAATGGCACTGATAATGGAGAATACAAGTATGCCCGTAACATAATCCCAGTAAAATAATTCAAACCGCCAGTTCTTTTCGGCAAGTTTTTGCGTGTTGGCCCAGGAGCCCCAGCAAAGCATGGTAATGAAACAAAAAACAATGGCTAAAGCATAATCGTGAACGATGAACATGATAGCTGTATTAAAGTTTAAAAATTAGGAGGCCGTAACTAAACTATAATGATCACTTCATGGCCGCCGCATCCGCTTCGTTTTCTTTCATGCCGTTAATGGGCTTATTGGAATAATAAATAGCTTCCACACCTGTAATACTTTCTTTGTCTGAAGGATTTAAAATCTTTAATTCAACCGCATGTTTACCCGCAGGTAATTTATATTTCCAGGCAAGCTCATAACGGCGCGTGGTATAGCTTGCCGGAAGCTCAGGCTTTTCAACCAGTTTGCCGTCAACATACAATTCAGTATAAAAAACAAAATCGGTTGAGCTTCCCCATTGTGCAGTATTACCTGTTATTACAAAACCGGTTCCTTCATAATTAAAACGGATAGCGTCTTTTTTATCAGACCAGTTAACAGGTATTCTGGCAACGGGGTATAACCCATCAAAACTCTTTTCAAATTTTACGGCAACAGGTTGTTGTGTTTTGATAATTACTTTGTCTTCTCTAATGTTGCCACCATTCCTTTGTATGTTCTCCAGCGCTTGTTTATAACCGATGTCATATACATCATTAAGGCTCATGGTAGTGTATTTGAAATCTATATCCTCTGCTTCTTTTAATCCCTGTTTCCAGTAAGCCGGAATTTTATCATACCCTAACAAAGTGCCTAAAATACCGCCAACTGTTGAAGGATTACAATCTGCATCCTGGCCGCACCGCGTTGCTATTTCAAGCGATTTTGTAAAATCATAATTGCCGTATAACAAACCAATCACAACATAGGCGGCGTTTACCGTAGCGTCAATATTAAACGGTCGGAATACACCTTCCGGGCAGGAAACATCATTGGCCCATTTTTTCTGCACCTCAAACCACGTGGCCTTCCAGTCGTTTGGATATTGTTTGTGCCAGCCAATTACATCATGCATACATTTATAAAAATTGCTTTCTGCAGGTATTGTTTTTAATGCTTCGGAAACGATATAATTTATATCTGATGAAGTAAACGCCAGCGTATACATAGCGCCTACATAAACGCCGCCATACCAGCCATCGCCGTAATTCATAATATGCCCAATTTTATCGCTGATGGCAGAAGCCACATTAGGCATGCCAGGGCTCATAAGTCCTGCGAAATCACTTTCTATCTGGTAATCTATACAATCTGCATGCGGATTGTTTTCCCAGTAACCGCTTTGCGGCGCTTTTATACCATGAAGAATATTATAGCGGCCGGCCTGGTTAGCATGCCATAACATATACCCGGCATTAGCATAAGCATTCGCAAAAGAATCAAGCGGTGCATCAAGTCCATGCTTTTCGAATACATCTACAAAGGTCAGGTCCATATACAAATCATCATACAAACCAGGATTATATATCATGTTATGTTTAAGCAAGGTGTCATTCCATAACAGCTTCTGATAATCGCCGATGAATGTGCCATTAAAGCGAAACTCATAAGGCCCGCCAAATGTTACGCCGATAGTTTGCCCGGCCCAGCCGCCTTTGATTTTATTCTGTAGCTGTTGTTTGGTAAAGGTTATATCTTTTGTTTGCGCAAAACATTCAAAGGATGCAAGAACAGCTATTATAAGTATCATTTTTTTCATACTGTAATTTATTTTTCAGTTGAATTATTTAAATAAACAATCTTTATTGCGGGTTAAAAATCTATTTCATTTCTGTATGGTGAAGATGCCTGTGCGCCCATGCGTGTTACTGAAATGGAAGCCGCTTTGCAGGCAAATGTAACCGCATCCAAAACCGGCAATCCTTCTGCAATGGCTACAGCCAATGCCCCATTAAAAACATCTCCGGCCGCTGTTGTATCAACTGCTTCAACAAAAGGCGCTGTTATCATTTCTGTTATTGTATCTGTTACTATCAGCGCACCTTTATCGCCGAGTGTTATTATTACGGTCGCTACTCCTTTTTGCTTAATAATATTAGCTGCCTGTATAGCAGAATCCATATCTTTTATGTTGATGCCGGAGAGCATTTCTGCTTCCCTCATATTAGGAGTTATAATGGCTATGTTTTTAAAGAATGCTTCAGGCAATTCACAAGCCGGTGCAGGGTTCAGAATAACTTTTACATTATTCGCTGCTGCAAATGCGGCAACCCAGTTAACCGTATTAACCGGTATCTCAAGCTGCATTAAAACAATAGCTGCCCCTGCAATTTCTGCTGTTGCGTTTTCAATATCTTTTGGTGTAAGTGTTGCGTTGGCGCCTGAAGCCACGGCAATACAGTTCTCTGCATTTTTATCAACTGTTATTAATGCAACGCCGGAAGGATTTTTATCATCGGAAAGAATAAACCGCGTATTGATGCCCTCGGCTTCAAATAATTGTATGGATTGTTTTCCGAAAATATCATTGCCTGTTTTGCATATAAAAGTAACATTGCCGTTCAGCCTTGCTGCAGCCACAGCCTGGTTAGCGCCCTTGCCGCCGGGATTCATAAAAAAAATGCCTCCCAAAATAGTTTCACCAGGTTGCGGAAGATGATCTGCTTTTATCACCATATCTGTATTGGAGCTCCCTATAACAAATATTGGAGGTTTCATATAGCTGTAATCGTTTTATTGAAGAATAAAAATAGAAGAAGGTTTTCAGTTTTTTGCAAATGCTTTTAAAGTTACAAATGCCTGGCCAGCCTGGCAATGCCGGTGGAACTTACAGACGCCGCATAAGCTGTTTAAATGTAGCAGGTAAAAATGCACGCAACGAAACGCTGTTCATTATTTTTAATTCTTCTTTAATGTTGGTTTCGTTATCCAGGAATTTGAAAACTGCCTGCGGTGCATTGCTTTTAAAAAGCTGGGCAAACAATGCATCACCACTCATCTTTTTATGCTTTAAAACATGCAGTAAAATGCCATCGTATAAAAGAAACCGTTTATCAAAAACAGATGACAACTGTAGCGGGTTTTTATCTTTCACTAACGCTTCAATAATTTTCGCTGAATGTTTTTGGATGGATTGAAAAGTATAACCGCTGCTGCCCTTGGTCTGGCCACCTGCTGCGCCAATATTTATAATACGCCCTTCACCTTTTGAGAACGCATAATTCGTCATGGGAATAACGCCGCTTTCCGTGTGCAGTAATTTATATTCATTAATCTTTAACTGGTCATTGATATAATGATTAAGCGCATTATTGTATTCATTATCATTCAACATGTTTTCAGAAAACAAAGTGTATTCAATAAGCGCCCGGTTTTTTGCAACAGGTAAAACATACATGAATGCCGTTCCTTTTTCCTGGCTTATCCTGAAGTCCATGAATGTTGCAATACGCTCATCCAAAACTTCTGTTTCCGTTTCAATAAGCCAGCCTTTGAAATGTTGTAATAAAACATGAACATCCTTTTGATTTAAAGCTTCCTGTTTCCAGTTATTGAAAATGATACTGTTAAAAAGATAGTTTGAATAGTATATATTACTGCTTGTTGTTATGGCAGCATATATCTCTTTGTTTGATATTGTTTTTATTTCATCATATACAATCTCAATATTCGAAAATGATTTGGCTTTATCTAAAACAGCAGCATAGAAATCATTGCTGCGGATCATTTTGTATTGATAAGGCGCAAGATCGTAACGTGCAGAAAAATGGTTTGAATAAAAATCTATTTGTTGCCAGCGATGATGCACAATGCTTTCAAATAAGCCATTTTGCTTCTCCCAAAAACACCAGGTTTTATCATTGATGTTTTTTGCATCCTTATCAACCAGTAATATTTTTTTTTGATTAAAGAAAGGATGCATCATCATCCTGTGCAGCAAGCTTAAGCCTGCACATCCGGCGCCCGCAATGATATAATCATATTGTTGCTGCAAAGCGATGAAATTTTTTACGTGAAACGTGAAAGCTTTGAAATCTGATTATAGTACATTGGCGCTTTCATTCTTTGTAAGTTTATGATCAGGCGCTTGATGTGCCTGACCACGACAACTTTTAAGTAATCCATTATGCTCCTACATTCACGCCTCACGATTGACAATTCACGAAACAGCTATAAATAGCGGAGATTGGTTGCCGGCGTTAATGCTGTAACGGTTTCATACATTAAACGAATGGTATTTTCAATATCATCACGGTGCAGCATTTCAACAGTGGTATGCATGTAACGCAACGGTATTGAAATTAAAACGGAAGGGCAGCCATCATTGGCATAAGCAAAGCTATCTGTATCCGTTCCGGTTGACCGGCTTAGTGTGCGCCATTGCACAGGAATTTTTTTCTTATCAGCTATGCCTTCTACAAATGATAATAGCTTGTTATGAATAGCAGGTGCATAGGCTAATGCGGGCCCTTTGCCGCAGGCAATATCGCCTTCAATAATTTTATTAATCATGGGCGTTGTTGTATCATGTGTTACGTCGGTAACAATGGCAATGTTGGGTTTTATCCTGCGGGCAATCATCTCAGCGCCGCGAAGGCCAATTTCTTCCTGCACCGCATTTACAACATATAAACCAAAAGGCAGTTTGCTTTTATTTTGTTTAATAAGCCTTGCTACTTCTGCAATCATAAAACCACCAACGCGGTTATCCATGGCACGGCCAATAAAATAGTTATTTGCCAATTCATCAAAACCATCCTGGTAAGTAACAACAGAGCCGATGTGTATGCCTAAAGCTTCCACCTCTTTTTTATTGCGGGCGCCGCAATCAAGAAATAAATTATCCGGTTTTGGCTGCGGCTCTTTGGCATCGGGAGATGAATGCCGCGTATGAATAGCCGGCCATCCGAACACTGCTTTTACGGGGCCTTTCCTGCCATGAATAATTACCCGCATGGCCGGCGCAATCTGGTGGTCAACACCGCCATTGCGTTTAAGATAAATCAAACCCTGGTCGTTTATATAATTTACAAACCAGCTTATTTCATCTGCATGCGCTTCTATTACAACCCTGAACGGGGCATCGGAATTAATCACACCCACTGCAGTGCCATAAGGATCGGTAAAGGTTGTATCCACATAATCTTTGATATAATTAAGCCAGACTTTTTGCCCGCTGCTTTCAAAGCCAACAGGTGATGCCGTGTTGATATATGCTTTCAGGAAGCTGAGTGAATCTTTGCTGAATAATGTTTTATGCTTTGCTTTTGAATCTTTCTGTGCCATATGATGTAATTATAAATTTGAAAACTTGTTGTCCAAAGATATGTTGTAAATAACCGTAATGCCTCCAAGACACGGAGGCACAAAGGCTTGATCTTAACGATATTTTTTCCCATACCTTGCCGGCAAACCTTAACCCTTTAGTCTTATTATTTGATCATAGATTGATAAACAGCTTCCATCATATTCATGCGCACCTTTAAAGTACTGAGCCTGCCGTTTGATCCGCCCTCGGGGTTAACGCGGTTGGAAAGAAAAATAAAAACAAGATCATATTTTGGATCTACCCACACGCTGATGCCGGTAAAACCTGTGTGGCCAAAGGTTTGCGGCGAAGCGCTTAAGCATGGATATGGAATATCTTCTTTGGCATTATTTTTCTCAGGCTTATCCCATCCCAAACCCCTGCGGCTGATCTTACTGTGATAAGCCGTGAAATAATCAATGGTTTCTTTCTTTAAATAACGCACGCCACCCCACACGCCGCCGTTCAGCAACATAGAATATAAAATAGCAAGATCATGTGCATTGCTGAACAAACCGGCATGGCCTGCAACGCCGCCAAACATGGCAGACCCGGGATCGTGTACATAACCTCTCAGCAATTGCAAACGGAAATATTGTTCATCTTCTGTTGGGGCAATATTATTTATGGCAATATGTTCGTTGGGTTTAAAAGTGGTGTTATATAAATGCATAGGCTTATAAAATGTTTTGGCAACATATTCATTCAAAGGCATGCCGGTTAATTGTTCTACTATCTTCCCGAGAAAAATAAAATCGTTATCGCTGTAAACATATTTTTTTGTTGGGTATAGTTTGCTTTGCAGTATGCGCTGATAAATAGTATCAACCCAATCTTTACGCATATACATGGTATCGGCTACATGCACCGTATAAACTGAATCATCGCTGTAATGTTCAAAGTAACCCGGAAAAGGTTCTCCGTTGGCATCAATTATTTCTTTATAGAACGGTATATAAGCAACCAGCCGCGCCTGGTGCAGCAATACATCCCTTAAGGTTAAGGTGCTTTTATTAGTGCCGCGAACCCAGGGCAAATAATAACCAAGCGTTTTATTAAGATCCAGCAAACCTTCTTCCCATAATTTCATTACGGATATAGTGGTTGCAGAAATTTTTGTTACAGAAGCAAGGTCATAAACAGTTTGTAATGTTGTTGGTTCATTGGTATAATAAGTAAGTTTGCCATAAGCTTTATCCAAAACAATCTTATTATCCTTTACAACCATCACCACGCAACCTGGTGTTGCATGTTTGGCAATGGCATCGCTGGCCAGGCTATCGATTGTAAAAAGCTTTGTGCTATCTAAGCCAACTGAAGCGGGGCTTGCAGTTTGTAATTCTTTTAATCCAAGATTTACAATACCATCGCCGTAATGAAAAGCATCACAAACTGTTACAGGCAATTTACCAGATGCTACAAATTCACCTTCCAGCCAGGCAAACGCAGCCTCCTGGAAAATTGCATCATCTTCATAACAGGCCATAATATTATCTGCATCACAGAAATTCTTTAACGCGTATGGGTTGCCAAAAACCATGGTTAAAGCTTTATTGTTAGACTGAAGATTTTTTATAAGCCCAAGCGCATTGGCCGGTAAACCAAAATTTCTTGCAGGATATTTATTGAGGTGGTGAACACCGATTACAACTGCATCATATTTGCCGTTGACAGCTTTTTCTATGGAAGCAGCTACCGCAGCATTATCGTTATAATTCATTAAATACACATCGGCATCTTTTTCAATTTCAAGAAAAATAGATAGAGCGCTGCTTGTATCTAATTCACCAACGCCTACGTATGCAATTTTTTTACCGGGCTTTAACGGAAACAGGTCATGATCCTTCAATCGCAGTAAAGTAAAGGCCTGCCTTGCCACTTTTCTTCTTAGGGCCAATACGTCTTTATTTAAATCATTATACAGATTATTTGGATTGATGTAGCCAACCTTGTTTAATCCCAGGTTATATTTTGCAAGCAATACTTTTTTTACACGGTTATCAATATCAATTGAATCTAAAATTTTATTGGCAATAGCAGCCTGGATTCTTTGAATGGCCTGTGGCACATCGCCGGGCAGGCAAAGCATATCATTGCCGGCCAGTAAAGATTTTACGGCAGCATCCCCCTGCGGATAATATTTGGCAACACCCTGCATTTCCAGCGCATCAGTAAAAGAAATGCCTTTAAAACCAAGATCCCGCCTTAAAAGATCGGTTACATTTTTTTGCGATAAAGAGGTGGGAAGATGCGGCGTTTTATCAATAGCAGGAATACTTAAATGCGCAATCATTACGCTGCCCACGCCTTCGTTAAATAAAGTTTTGAAAGGATATAATTCCAGTGAATCCAGCGCACCAAACGATTTTGAAATAACCGGTAAATCAAGATGCGAATCAACGCTTACATCGCCATGACCCGGAAAATGCTTGGCGCAGGCCATTACATTCTCTTCCTGCATGCCGCGCATTAATTGTGTGCCAAGCAAAGCCACTTTGTATTTGTCTTCACCAAAAGAACGGAAGTTGATTACAGGATTATTGGGGTTATTATTAATGTCAACCACCGGTGCATAATTTACCTGTATGCCTATGCGCTTACATTGTTCGCCGATGGCCCTGCCCACTTCATAAGCAATGGCGGCATCCTGTACAGCGCCAATGGTAAGCTGGTCGGGAAATTTAAAAACACTGTCTGTCATGCGCATGCCCAAACCTGTTTCGCCATCAATGGAAACCATTAAAGGTGTTTGCGCTATTTGCTGAAAATAATTAATGTACCCGGCTTGTTTTATGGGACCACCCTGGAACAAACAGATAGAACCAATATTATAATCGCGTATAAGTTGCTCCACTTTTGCATTTAAATATACGGGCCTGCCGGAGGCAACCGTACTTTCACGCACCACCATTAATTGTGCTATGCGCTGAACAGGGGTTAAAGAATTAAACACACTGTCAACCCAATGTTGCGAATCGGCAGTTTGTTTATAAAATTTCTGAGCATTTAAAGAATTTAAGCCAATAGTGCAAAGCAGGAAAACGAATGCTTGCTTTAAATTAATTCGTGTATTTTTTGTTTTTTTTAGTTGTCCAATTGAACTCCGCAAACAGCCATACCCTTGTATAAGAGAAAACATCATGTTCCGTTTCATTATTACTTATTAGTGATGATTATTATTACCCGTTTATGCAATAATAAAAATTAATCATAACTAAAGCCTTTAAGGTTTTTACAATGTTTACACAAACCCAAAAGTTTTTGAAGCCAGGGCTCTTATCGCTTTGGCGGGTTATTTGATATACTACTTAAAAAAAATTCATGAGCCTTTCCGTATATAAAAAGAAACGCAGCTTTACTAAAACACCGGAACCCACCGGCGGCAAAGCTTTAAAAAATGAATTGGTATTCGTGGTGCAGAAACACGATGCATCCCGCCTGCATTATGATTTTCGTTTGGAAATGGAGGGTGTGTTGAAAAGCTGGGCGGTGCCTAAAGGCCCTTCGCTTAATCCGGAAGATAAACGTTTGGCTATGATGGTAGAAGACCATCCTTTTGATTACAGGGCATTTGAAGGTATAATTCCGGAAGGTAATTATGGCGCTGGCACTGTGATTGTTTGGGATGAAGGCACTTATACGCCACTGGAAGACACAGGCAACAAAAAGGAGAATGAAAAGTTTTTATTAAAGCAGTTACATGCCGGCAGTTTAAAAATCGTAATGCATGGCAAAAAGCTAAAAGGCGAATTTGCTTTGGTTAAAACCAATTACCAGGGTGAGAATAGCTGGCTGCTCATTAAACATAACGACAAGTATGCATCGGAGAAAGATGTTACATTAAAAGATAAATCTGTTATTTCTAAAAAAACAATATCGCAGGTTGAAAAAACAAGCAATAAAATATGGGAAAGTAACCGCGCAAAAACAACGGTAAAGAAATCTGCAAAGCAGGTAAAGAACGTAAAAACAAAACCAGCAGCCAAAAGGCGAAACATAACTGTAACAAAAAAGTAAAATCAATCATGCTGTAGTTGCTTGGTTGCCTAAATTTCTCCATAACCGGCTTTAATCATAATTTTACCTGTTTTAAAATTGTTTGGATTTCGTTTAGCGAAAAATGATTCAGGCAATTTGAGATAGGTTATGTTGTAATTAAAAAAGGAGATTAGAAGCATGGAACAAACAACAGCCTGCGCATCGCAGCAAAATATCAAACCAGGATATCAAAAGCCAAACTGGTTACGCGTAAAATTGCCTATTGGTGAAAGCTATAAATACGTACGCAACCTTGTAGATACCCACAAACTTCATACAATATGCGAAAGCGGCAATTGCCCGAATATGGGTGAATGCTGGGGCGCCGGAACAGCAACATTTATGATATTGGGCAACATTTGCACCCGCAGTTGCGGTTTCTGCGCCGTAGCCACCGGCAGGCCGGAACCTGTTGACTGGGATGAGCCGCAGCGTGTGGCAGAAGCCATCCATTTAATGAAAGTAAAGCATGCCGTGATTACGAGCGTTGACCGCGATGAACTCAAGGACGGCGGTTCAACTATATGGTTCAATACCATTAAAGCTGTAAAAGCGCTCAATCCCGATACAACGCTCGAAACTTTAATCCCCGACTTTAAAGGCCAGCATGAGAATATTGCAAGGGTAGTTGAAGCGGCGCCGGAAGTCATCAGCCATAATGTGGAAACCGTTGAGCGGTTGACCCGGCAGGTACGCATACAGGCAAAATACCGCCGCAGTCTTGAAGTGCTCCGTTATTTAAAAGAGCTGGGTGTTCGTACCAAAACGGGCATTATGCTCGGCCTTGGCGAAACTAAAGAAGAGGTAATTGAAACAATGAATGACCTTGCCGCAGTAAACCTTGATGTGCTTACGCTCGGCCAATACCTGCAGCCAACTGCCAAACATTTGCCGGTTGAGCGTTTTGTGCATCCGGATGAATTTGCAGAATTCAGGGAAATAGGCTATTCGCTCGGATTCGATTATGTGGAAAGCGGCCCGCTGGTGCGTTCTTCTTATCACAGCGAAAAACATGTTTTTCCAGGTTATGGCAGGCAGCAATGGCTGAATGAAAAAGTGAATTAATTTCTTTGATGCCCAAGCTCCGTTGCCATCTAACCGGCGCTATCGAAGGCACAGGATGACCAGCCACAGTTGATTATGGGTCCGTAAATTCATCATTGATTTTGGGTATAACGGTATTCCTAAAGACGATTCCACGCTTCTGATTTTTCGACCGGCATGCTGTATAAGTTTAATTAAATATTAAAACACTTTTTAAAAGAAAGCTTTCGCGTTGCAAAAGCTTTCTTTTTATCTTCAATTTACCTATTTTTGCGCCCCGTTTGCGGATGTGGCGAAACTGGCAGACGCACCAGACTTAGGATCTGGCGCCGCAAGGCATGTAGGTTCGATTCCTATCATCCGCACTTTTTTTGTAGTTGACAGGTTTATAAGTTATTAGTTGATAGGTGTTTACTTATCAACTAATCAGCCTTCAACGATTCAACTTACTATATTATGGCAACTATTACACGCGAAAATATTGGACAGCTTAACGATAAGCTCACCGTAAATCTTTCAAAGGAAGACTATATGCCTTCTTTTGAAAAAAGCTTAAAAACCTATGCTAAGAATGCCAACATCCCCGGCTTTAGAAAAGGAATGGTTCCTTCCAGCCTGGTTAAAAAAATGTATGGCCAGTCAGTTTTTACAGAAGAGGTTTTACGTACGGTGGAAAAAGAATTGAACAGCTATGTTACAAATGAAAAGCTCGACATTCTTGCACAGCCTTTGCCGTTTGAAAATGATTCCCGCCAGTTGGATATGAATACTCCCGGCGATTATGCCTTTGCTTTTGAAATTGGTTTAAAGCCGGATATCAATATCAATCTTGGTGACCTGAAAGGCACTTTTTATAAAATACAGGTAGAAGATAATGTGGTAGAAGATGAAGTAAACCGCCTGCGTTCCCGCTATGGTAAAATGACGGAACCTGAAACGGTAAGCAATGAAGAAGATGTATTAAATGTGAAGTTTACTGAAGCCGATGCCGAAGGCAATGCTGTTGAAGGCGGTATTGAAAAAGACAATTCTTTGCTGGTTAAATATTTTGCACCTGAAGTGCGTGAGCAACTGATGGGCAAGAAGAAAGATGACACCATTTTAATTCAGCTAAATAAGGCTTTTGAAGATAAGGAAAGGGATTTTGTAATGGAAGACCT
>NZ_JBQCIT010000033.1:0-6921 GCF_051953455.1 Parafilimonas sp.
AGCCGGTGCCAAAGTACAGGCATATGATCCGGTTGCCATGAAAGAGGCAGAGCATTTGTTACATGGCAAAGCTTCCTTAAAGAAAGACGAAACAGCCGCAGCTGAAAATGCAGATGCGATTATTCTGGTAACGGAATGGCCTGAATTCCGCCTGCCGGATTGGGATTCAATTATAAAGAAAATGAAAGGCAGGGTTATGTTTGACGGCCGTAATATTTACAACAACGAAGAAATGAAAAGGCTTGGCTTTATTTATCATGGAATTGGAAAGGAGACTAAGGATTAGGCTACTCAATTAAATAAGTTATACAAATAAAAAGAGGCGGAATTATCCGCCTCTTTTTTTATTCGTTTCTTTTATTAAAATGGAAGGTCATCACCGGCATTACTCATATCATCATTACTGCCCTGCGCTGTATTATTTGCATAACTGCTGCCGTTTGATGTTTGATAGGATCTTTCCTGCGGCTGGCCTCCCGCATTTAATCCATCAGCGCGTGAACCAAGCAGTTGAACGCTTTGCACACGCAGGCTCAGCGAAGCGCCGCTTTTTCCATCATTTGTTTGATAGGTACGCACTTCAGGCGTCCCTTCTGCATACACCTGCGTTCCTTTTTTTAAATAGGGTGCAATGCCGGTACGGTCGGTCCAGTAAGCGCATTCAACCCAGGTTGTTTTTTCCCTTTGTGCGCCGGTGCTATCTTTAAATTTTTCTGTATGTGCAACATTGAAATTTATAACGTTTTTTCCATTTACCGTGTTTACTATGCAGTCTTTGCCAAGATTGCCAATTACCATTAGTTTGATCATAGCATTATTTTTTTAGTACTGTGAATGTAAGGGAATTAAAATAAATTTTCAGATTAAAAAAATTAAATATGCAGCCAAAACTGGCGCATATAAACTGTTGGAAGATCTTTATAAAAAATATTTGCGGCAGATAATTTATTCTGCCATTAAGGCTATAACAGCTTCATAAATTTCTTCTGCATTGGGTTTACTGAAATAATCGCCATCACTGCCATAAGAAGGCCTGTGTTCTTTTCCTGTTAAGGTTTTCGGAGCAGCATCCAGGTAACGGTAACCCTGCTGTTCTTCTATTACTTTATTAAACATGAAAGCAGCAGCGCCACCAGGCACGTCTTCATCAATAAAAATAATACGGTTTGTTTTTTTAAGGGATTCAACAATTGAATGTTCTGTATCAAAAGGCAATAAAGTTTGTACATCAATCACCTCGCAACTTATTTTTTCCTTTTCAAGTTTTGCTGCTGCATCCATAATAATGCGCAAAACGGAACCATAAGAAACAATGGTTACATCGTCTCCTTCCTTTAGTATTTCGGGAATACCCATTGGCACCCTGAAATCGAGCAGGTTTAGAGGAAGCTTTTCTTTTAAGCGGTAACCATTTAAGCTTTCTACTACAATTGCAGGATCGTTGCTTTGCAATAAAGTGTTATACATACCTGCGGCCTGCGTCATATTGCGCGGTACACATACATACATTCCACGCAGGGAATTAATAACCATGCCCATTGGCGAACCGCTGTGCCAGATACCCTCCAGCCTGTGTCCGCGTGTGCGTACGATAAGCGGGCAGCTCATTAAACCATTCGTTCTGTAGTGGAGCGAAGCCACATCATCTGTAAGCTGTTCCAATCCATATACCAGATAATCGAGATACTGTATTTCTGCTATGGGCCGCAGGCCTCTTAATGCAAGGCCTGTGCCCTGGCCAATTATAGTCAGCTCCCTGATGCCCGTATCAAAAACCCTGTCATCGCCATACTTTAACTGCAACCCTGCGAATGCCTGGTTTACATCACCAATCAATCCAACATCTTCTCCAAATGCCACCACACGCGGATCATTGCTTAATAACTGGTCGAAATATTTATTCAATATTTCATAACCATTTGCAATGGTTGGCTTAATGCCATATTCAGGCTTGACCTCTTTTACTTTTACAGCAGCTTTTACGCCTTCATTATATAAAAAACTGCCGTAAAGGGATTTGTTTAAATCTTTTAACTGGTTATAGTAATCAAGCAAATCACTGTGGCCGGGATAATTTTTTGCAATAAGTGCAGCGGCGGCAACAGCCTTCATCACATCTTTGCGCAAAGGCTCGGTATTTTGCTGCAATTGTTTTATTAACGCCTGTAACTGCCCGTGCCTGTCTATATCATTTACAGTAATCGCCTGGATTAATTCAATTGCCTTTGCCGCCTGTTCTCTTATCGGCTGAATATATTCTTTCCATGCACTATTACGGCTTTGCTGTACTTTCTTTTTGGCTTCAATTTCAATTTCAAATAATTCTTCGCTGGTGGCAATACTGTTTTCAATTATCCATTCGCGCATTTTCTTTACACAATCCCAGTCCCGCTCCCATTGCAAACGCTCAGGCGTTTTATACCGCTCATGGCTGCCTGATGTGGAATGGCCCTGTGGCTGCGTTAATTCTTCCACATGAAAAACAGCAGGTATATGTGTTTCCCTTATTTTATTAATACCATTTTCAAATATTTCGCACAAGCCTGCATAGTCCCAGCCTTTTACAGTATAAATATCAATGCCGTTTGTATCCGGTCTTTTCTGCAAGCCTTTCAGCGCGGCTGAAATGGAGCCCTTGGTAGTTTGATTTTCTTTTGAAACAGATATGCCATATCCATCATCCCAAACAAATATGGCCAATGGTATTTGCATAACACCGGCTGCATTTACGGCTTCCCAGAAATGCCCTTCCGAAGTAGAAGCATCGCCTATGGTGCAAAAACAAATTTCATTACCATTATTGGAAAGGTTCGTGAGGGGTTTTAATGTTTTACTATTGCGGAATAATTTAGAGGCAAGTGCAAGGCCCACGCTGCGCGGCATTTGCGCTGCGGTTGGAGCCATATCCGCCGCAACATTTTTTTGTGCAGCAAGATTAACCCATTCACCATTTTCATCCGTATTGGCTGTTGCATAATGGCTCACCATTTGCCTGCCGGCGCTGAAAGGATCGTGTTCTTTGTTTGGATCAGCATACATCTGTGCAAAGAACTGCTGAATGGTTCCAATGCCTGAAGCAAACATCCAGGTTTGATCGCGGTAATATCCTGAACGAAAATCACCGGGCTGAAAAAATTTAGACAGCGCCACCTGCGCCACTTCTTTTCCATCGCCAAAAATGCCAAACTTGGCTTTACCGGTTAATACTTCTTTACGGCCAAACAAACTTGTTTCGCGGCTTTCAACAACAATGCGGTAATCTTCGAGCACCGCATTGCGAAAGCCTTCATACGAAAGCATGTCTTCCGGTAGGGTATGTGCGGCAAAGTTGTCCATGCGGCAAATGTAAGTATTATGAGTTTAACGTTTTACGCCAGGCTTGCCCTGTTCATTGCGGTGCTTTGGCCTGCGTAATACTGTATCTGTAATTGAAGGCGCTGTAAAGAAACTATCATTATTGTTTTTGCCAAAAAGCTTATCAAAATCCCGTGTATAGGAAATGCTGATGCCCTGTCTTGTAACACGGCCTATCGTACCCGTGTTGGTGGCGCCAAGGCTGCTGTGGTTAAAAACAATGGCCCGCAGTTTTCTATCTCTGGAAAGAATAATCTGAACTGAAATATCCGGCAGCCATTGTAAATTATTATTGGTTGCAGTAGCTGCTGCTGCGCCGCTTACATTAAAATCGAGATCACCGCCAAACGTTATTATAAGCTTGTTATTTAAAAGGCTTTTATTAAGCTTTAATTCAACCGCAGTCCTGTCTAATGTATTGCCCGACGAAGAGGCACCATTAATGCTATAGCTGCTGTAAGTTTTAGCGCCCACATCAAAATGCAAAGTACGGTCGCCGGTAAGATTATATAGCAGGTCGGAAATTTTACTGTTTAATACGCTGGCAACTTTTTGCGAAATTGTATTATAGGCTGTTGATTGAACAAAAGTTTGGCTGCCTGAAATTTCTCCGTAAGGCGAGAAAGAATCAAATACAATCAGCCATGTAACCTGCTTCAGCATTTCGTTTTCATCGCTTTCCATTTTGGCAAGCAGCCTGTTGAAATTATCATTGGAACGTATGGCGCTGCCCTCGGGAAAATCAAGCCTGAATTTAATTTGCGGCTGCGTAAGCTTTCCAGCGAGGTCGGCAATCACATATACATCTCCCCTGTAACCGGATATACTTTGATCAAGAAGAAAACCTGAGTTATTTACAAGATCGCTTACAGAAACATTTTTAGCCGTATATCTCGCCGTAATATTTATAGTAGCATTGTATGGATCGCCGTTCCATTCTATATGGCTGTTTTGATCGGGCAATAATTCAAAAGGTTTTTTTACCAATGACTGAAAATTGAAATTATAATTTCCCTGTTCAATATTATAACGCCCATTCATTGATACATCGCCCGTTGCAGGCACTTTAATAAGCATTCTGCCATTGCCGGTAGCTTCAATAATATCGCCTGTCATTTCATCAAGGATTACAGACATGGTTACCTTATTATTGGCGGTAAGATCAAGACTTATATTAAGATTGGTTATTGCCGTTGTATCTGTTTTTGGCTGCTCGCCATATTGCTTAAATACAATGAAATCAGCATCGGCACTTTTCTTACTCGTATTGGTTTGAATAAATACATGCGAAGCCTCAGTGGGCTCGCCGGAGATTGACATCTGCATATTTTCCTGCGGGCCGTTCAATATTAAATTTGCTTTACCTATAACATTGCCATAAAACAAGGGATTATCTTTTGCCTTTGTATCAAGCAGCAGCAGGTTATCCGTTAACATATTAAATGCATAGCGGTTATTTTTAAAAGCCGTTTCATTCAATACACCAGTTACTTTACCGGTATTACCGAATTTATCTTTAATAATGAAACTGCCAAAGTCGAGCCTGTCATCATAAAACACAAAATCTGCGGAAGGAATAAAATAACGCACCTGCGTATATTTTACCGTAAGTGCACCGCTGTCAAGATGCGCTTTACCTGTTAAATGCAGGTCTTTAAAACTGCCGTTAAGATGTATGGTGCCTGTTGCAAGCCCTGTAATATCATCGAATATGGTTCCGAGAAAACTGTTAAGGATCCCAATCTTTGCATGATCCAGGTGCATGGTGGTTGCAAGTGGTTTATTGGTTGAGTCTTTCAGGTCGTAAACGCCATCACTGTTCAGCACAAAATTTTCATTGTTTGATTTTATGTTGAATATAATCTTTCCAATATCAGCGTTATACTTTGTTGAAAGATCAACAAGCCCTATTGAATCATTGTTTAGCCTGAATTGTGTTAAGTGTATTTGCCCGTCGGCTATAAGTTTGGTATAAATATCCCTGAAAAAAATATTACCGTTTGCAATGCCTTCCATTAACGGGTTTGTAACAAACAACGGCATGATGTCGCCAATATCAACATCTTTCAGTTTTACTGCAAGTGCATTGGAAGTGCCGGTTTCATCGGGCACAGATTCAATGGAAATTTCCTGGAACCCCTGCGTAAATTTCATATTCTTTGCAGAAGAAAAATTTCTTTTAATTACCACTTCGCCCTGGTTTTGAAGATTCCATTTTTTATTATTCAAAACAAAACTTGAAGGATGGAAAGTGATGCTAACACCTTCAGGCAAAGTGCGCACATCAGCATCTAACTGCGCATCATTCAGCGTTGTGTTGGCGCTTGTGGCTATAATTACATGCGATAAATCATTGGCAGAATTGATTGATATTTTCGTATTCGGAAAATACATGCTGTCGCTTACATAAAATCTTCCAATATTACCAGCAAGCAACAAGCTGTCTTCATCGCCGTCGCCCGTAAACCTCGCATCTTCCAGCGACAGGTTTTTATATTTCGCAGCGGGAACATTTATATCAAAATTAAAATGCTTCCCGTTGACGGTGGTAATGCTGCCGGTTAAAAGCACATCATTAAAACCTGAGAAATTAGAGTCGAGTATTTTGGCATAGTTTTCAAAATCGCCGGTGCGGACAGACACATTAAAATTCTGATTGCTTAATTCCGTTTTTGGCGGGTTGATAAGCGAAGGATAATAACGGTTAAGAATAGCCTGGAAGTTTTGTGGCAGCTGCAATATTTTGTATTGCCCTTCCACTGATGCTACCATTTCCCGGCTTTCGAGCTTCAGCACTTTTACATTGTTTGAATCGAGCGCAGTGGATAAGGTTATTGAATCCAGGTACAACTGTTGGTCATTATGTTTCACAGACGCATTTAGTATTTTGGCGAAGCCAAGAAAGTCATCAATGTTATGGCCCTGAAAATTCATATCGAATAACCCTGCAACTACAACGCTGTCTTTTGATAAATTTAAAGCACGGAGATTAGCATTTACAAGGTCACCCAGGATATTAAACGACGGTGCTTCGCCATTAAGGTCTATTGCTATATTACTGGTGAAATTGAAATTAGTATCAGAAGCAATAAATTCTCCCTGGAAATTGCGTTGTTTTATCTCACCATCAAAACTTAAATTTTTATAGTTATACTCTTTAAAGGTTAAGGAACTGAAATCACCATTAAGCTTTGTGGATATTTTAGAAAGATTAAAACTTCTGCCGGAGATATTACCATTGAAAGTAACATTACCAAGATCAGCTACAGATAAAAATTTACCCAGGTTGAATTGCGTGGTTTGAATAACACCTTTGTAAAATGGTTCTGCCTTTTGAGGGAAAGATAAAGACACGTCTGTATATACCCCGCCCAAAGCGCTGGCGAGTGTGCCTTTTGCCTTAAACTCGTTTAACGTTCCTGCAAAATTGCCAACAAACCTTACGTTACCTAACGCAGCAAGATCGGGCGAATTTATAGTTGTAATACCGGGTAATATAAAAGCAATGTCTTTGCTGTTGGTTTGTGCGTTAGCGTCATTTAATGTAATATTTATCTTACCGGGACT
>NZ_JBQCIT010000034.1:0-109490 GCF_051953455.1 Parafilimonas sp.
CAATCAGTTTGGCATCAAGGCCGGTTTGATCGCTCACTTCAAAACCAGCTAGTTTATCGGCAATAATTTTATTTACGTTTGATACAGCTTTTAAAACACCTTTCCCGGTGTACACTTTGGCATCGTCATCACGCAGCTCCACCGCTTCATGAATACCTGTTGAGGCGCCGCTTGGCACGGCTGCACGGCCTAAAAAGCCTGCTTCTGTTATAACATCAGCTTCTACGGTAGGATTGCCGCGGCTGTCAAGAATTTGTCTTGCATGAATTTTTACAATGCTGCTCATAAATATTAATTTTATTTTGATTTATCCGAACAGGATGTATCCCGGAAAGCCGCATAGCGGTTGATACTTTGTACAACCTGTACTTGTTGGTTTTAAGCGTTGCAAAGAAACAATGTTATTGCGACATGAAAAACTGTTGCCGCAATTAAAGGTTAATCATAAAAAAGTACCTGCAGAAATACATTAAATAAGTTTAACTTACTTAGATTAACTGTTATCATTAAAATCCTGCTATGAATTATAAAAAAATTGTACTCTTACTTTTAATAAGTAGCGCTGCCAGCACGCTGCAGGCGCAGGTACCGGTAGTGGAAGAGCCCAGGCATAAAAAAGTGCTGGAAAATGACTATGTGCGGTTACTGGATGTACACCTTGCTCCAGGCGATACAAGCTTATATCATATTCATGCAACACCTTCTGTCATCGTGTTTTTATCGCAATCAGTAATGGGCGCTGAGGTAATGGCTGGCCAGAGCCAGCTGCCTGCCAGGGTTTACCCGCAACAGGTTTTATACATGGATTATGCGGCAAAGCCTGTTACACACCGGGTATATAACGATAGCACCAATGTTTTTCATGTAATGGATATTGAGCTGGTAAAAACTTCCGCCTCGCCGGATGCCTGCACTTTGCTTCAGCAGCAAAACCTTACAACTGCTATTGAGGAGCAACTCGTTAATGTTTATAAATTAGATATAGAACCCAACCAGTCTTTAACAATACCGGCCGGCCATTGCGCTTACCTGCTCATTTGTATTGCAGGTGAAATAGAAACAACCAAAAAAATGGCGGCTGGAGATTTTCTCTTTTTTACGCCGGGCAACAAAATACCACTCATCAATAAACAAAATATAAAAGCAAGCTTTGTTTTGCTTGCGCTTAAGTAATAGTATAAGCTGCTTTAACCAAATTGCAGCCTGGTATCAAAAAAATGGAATGACGTCTCGTCATATTTGCAGAAAAGGTATTTGTTTTGATAGCTATCTTTAACAAAAATTCAATCAGTAATGAAAACAAAAAATTTGGCTCTTATAGTAATTCTGGGATTAATTGTTCTTATTGGGGGATGTGTAGGTTGTGGTTCGATCGCTTTCCAGAAAAAAGGTGTGGCACTTGATGAGAACGTAAAAGCAAAATTTGCAAATGTTCAAAGTGAATACCAGCGCCGCAGCGATTTAATACCCAATCTTGTTAGCACTGTAAAAGGTGAAGCTAATTTTGAACAAACTACGCTGGAAAATGTTATTAAAGCAAGGGCATCTGCCACACAGGTAAAAGTGGATCCAAACGATCTTACACCTGAAAAATTACAGGAATTTCAACAGGCCCAGGGACAATTGTCACAGGCGCTTGGCAGGTTATTGGTAGTAACAGAAAATTATCCTAATCTCCGGGCTAATGATGCATTTCGTGGCTTACAGGTACAATTGGAAGGCACTGAAAACCGCATTAAAGTGGCCAGGAACGATTTTAATACGGCTGTGCAGGAATATAATACCACTATCAGAACATTCCCGAATAACTTTTATGCAGGATGGTTTGGATTCACGCCCAAACAACCTTTCCAGGCTGATGCCGGCGCTGAAAAAGCTCCATCTGTAGATTTTGATAAAAAATAATTTTTGCTAATGTTTTCTTTATTTAAATCTAAGCAGCAAAAATTTTTTTCGCAGGCAGAACAAACAAAAATTCTTGATGCCATTCGTGAGGCTGAGCAGCAAACAAGCGGTGAAGTACGTTTGTTTATTGAAAGTAAGTGCCGCTTTGTTGATCCGCTCGACCGTGCAGCAGAAATCTTTTTCCAGCTTAAAATGAATGAAACGGTAAACCGTAATGCGGTGCTGGTGTATATAGCAACAGTGCATCACCAGTTTGCTGTTTTTGCAGATGAGGGTATTTATAATAAAGCCGGCCAGCAGTTCTGGAATGACGCGGTAAAAGGAATGATGAGTGAGTTTAAAAAAGATCATATTGCAGAAGGCACCGCCGGAATGGTTCTTAAAATTGGCCAGTTACTTAAAACGCATTTTCCTTACGATGCCTCAACAGATAAAAATGAATTGCCGGATGATATTGTATTTGGAAGATAAAGTACAATAATTTTTTTGGCAGCAATTATTTTAAATAAGCATGTTAAGCACTCGCATTGTGCTGTGTATTTATAACCCGCACTTTTATATCTGCAGCGGCTTTCTATTTTAATATTAATGAAACATTTTTTATACATATTATTTTTTGTCTTTACCTCAATCAGTCTTTGTGCCCAGGAAGTTTTAAAGGCACCAAACCCGCCAAGATTGGTTGTTGATGATGCTAATTTACTCTCACCCGAGCAGGCACATATCCTGGAACAAAAGCTCGTTGCTTTTAATGATACAACCAGTAACCAGATAGCCGTGGTAACCATTAACAGCCTGAATGATGTGCCGATAGAAGATTATGCCGTTAAGCTTTTTCGTGAATGGGGCATAGGTGGTTCAAAACATAATAATGGTATTTTATTACTTATCTCCAAAGAAGACAGGAAAATAAGGATAGAAGTAGGATATGGCCTGGAGGGCGCCATTACTGATTTGCAGTCAGGCGATATTATAAAAAATGATCTTACGCCGAATTTCAGGAACGGCGATTATTACAGAGGTATTGACGAAGCAATAAATTCCCTGGAAAAAGCTGCTGCAGGCGAATATAAAGAGCGTGGTAAAACCAAAGATGATGATGATAATGGTGGCGGTGGTAACATAATAGGCTTCATCATAATTCTTATAATTATTTTCTTTATCATAGGCAGGGGAAGAGGTGGCGGACGTGGCGGCGGCATGATGAGCCGCAGAGGTTTTAATCCCTGGATAATCCCAACTATTTTTCCCGGTGGTGGAAGTTGGGGTAGAGGCGGTGGTGGCTTTGGAGGAGGAGGATTCGGTGGTGGCGGCGGCGGTGGTTTCGGCGGTTTTGGCGGCGGAAGCAGCGGTGGTGGCGGCGCCAGTGGCGGCTGGTAAATAACCCACAAAAAGTGGTGCATGAAAATTCCTAAAATGATTATAACTTTGCACCTTTCATTTACTGCTGATTGAACTGTAGCCCTTTTTATAACATGGCAATAAGATTTTACAGGTTGCACGATTTAGCCGATTAAATTACATTTGCTGATTAATACTTTTATTTTAATGGAATACAATACTACACGCAACGATATGAGTATGCGTGAATATGGCCGCCACATACAAAAAATGGTGGAATACCTTCTAACTATTGAAGACAGGGAGAAAAGACAACAACAGGCCCAGGTGCTGATTGAACTAATGGGTTTTTTAAACCCTCATTTGAAAAATGTGGAAGACTTCAGGCATAAGCTGTGGGATCACCTGTTTTTTATTAGTGATTTTAAACTGGATGTTGACAGCCCTTATCCTATTCCGCAAAAGGAAACATACAAGCAGAAACCTGATCCGCTGCCTTATCCAAAACGCTATCCCAAATTTTCTCATCTTGGTAAAAACCTTGAAATCATTATTGATAAGGCGCTTAATGAAGAAGATGCTGAAAAGAAGGAAGGTTTTGCCAATGCTATTGCCTATTACATGAAACTCGCTTACAGCAACTGGCATAAGGAACTCGTGCATGATGATGCCATTCGTACCGAACTGAATGAAATGACAGGTGGCCAGCTTGAGTTTAGTAATACGCCTTATATAAAACACCGCCCCCCGGCTTTTGAACGCGATGATTATGGCAGCAGAGGTAATAATGGAAGAAGACAAAACTTTGGAGGCCGTAGTAGTAATAACCGCGGTGACAACCGCAACCGAAATAATGGCAATAACCGCGGTGACAATCGCAACCGTAATAATAACGGCAATAGCCGGAACCAGAATTTTAAGAAGCGTTTTAAATAAAAGTTTTCTTCATTCTGAGAGATATAATATTAAACCCGCTTGCAAAGCGGGTTTAATATTTGTATAGGTTATATAAAAATGCAACTATGAAGAGAACCATAAAGCAGGCCGCTAAAAAAGGTACTTCTGCAAATAAAAAAAACACAAGGCCTTTTACCGCAAAAGGTAAGGGGTATAAGGAAGAAGTTTATAACCACGAGCAACAGGTGAATTATCAAAAAAGTAAGGCCGCTAAAAACCAAACAGAAAACACTGCCGGCCCTAAAGACTGATAAAAGCAACGCTTTTAAATTGAAATAATGTTTACTTCGCGCTCAAGTTCAATTTCAAACCTGGCTTTAACGCTGGTTATAATCTTATTGGATAGTTCATGAACCTCATCACCAGTTGCATTGCCATAATTTACCAACACAAGCGGCTGATGCACGTGTACTCCCGCATCGCCTTCACGGAAACCTTTCCACCCGCATTGTTCAATAAGCCAGGCGGCAGGAACTTTTACGTGAGCGCTATCAACTGCAAAATGCGGCATGCCGGCATTTGTTTGCTGCAATTCTTCAAATTGTTTTATTGAGATTACAGGGTTTTTAAAAAAGCTTCCTGCATTTCCAATTTTTGCAGGATCAGGCAGTTTGCTGCTGCGGATATTAATTACGGCCTGTGATATAGCTTTAATAGATAATTCGCGGACATTCATTTTCTCAAGTTCCTGTTCAATGGCGCCGTAAGAAGTATTAAAAACCGGCCGCTTGTTTAGTCGGAAAGTAACATTCAATATTATATATTCATCTTTATATTGCTTTTTAAAAACACTTTCACGGTAGCCAAATTCGCAATCATTGGCGCTGAAAGTTCTGGTTGAGTGATCTTTAATATGCAGGGCTTCCAGGCTTTCAAATACATCTTTTATTTCCACACCGTAAGCACCAATATTCTGCATGGGCGATGCACCAACGTTTCCCGGAATAAGGCTCAGGTTTTCAAGACCGGCATAATTATGTTCAATGCAACGCATAACAAACCGGTGCCAGTTTTCGCCCGCAGCTGCTTTTACATAATAATGATGGGCATCTTCTTTTACCAGTGCTATCCCTTTTAATTCGTTTTTTAAAACCAGCCCGTCAACATCTTTGGTAAAAAGCACATTGCTGCCGCCACCAAGTATTAAGCTTTTTAATTTTTGATGCTTTTGAAAAAGCAGCAGCTCTTTCAAATCGTCAATGGAAGAAAAGCCTGAAAAAAAACGGGCCGTTGCGCCAATGCCAAAAGTATTGTATGGTTTGAGTGAAATGTTTTGCAGTAAATTCAAGATAAATAGCTTTAATTCAACCAAAAATAAAAAAGCCCGGCTTGCTTTAGCCAGGCCTCAGGAAAATATTTAAATGATTTATTTGTTTATCTGGAATTTGCCTGTTTCTACAATTTTCCCGCTTGCATCCCTTAATTGATATACATAAATACCGCGGTAATAATCGTTTGAAAATGTGAGCATAAGTTTAGAAGTAGTTAATGTGGTTTCGTACATTTTTTTACCCGTAAAACTAAAAACCTGCAGTACGTAATTTTTATTCACATATTTCTGAGACACTTCAAAATTTATGAACGATATAGCAGGGTTAGGGTAACATTTAACATTTTTTGCCTGAACATTTATACTAACAGGTGGGCTTACGGCGTTTACTACATTAGAATATAAAATCAAAATGGCACAGGCTATTGCTGCCAGTGCTACATGTATTAAACGTTTTAAAGGTTGCTGTGTAAAAATTTTATTCATATTCTTATAATAAAATTATAGTTAATAAACATATTGACCAAATTGCCGCCCATTTTAGCAGCTTATTCCAAGATTTTGCATTTCTTTAATATTTGACGGCTGATCTGTTTTAAAATTTCGGGCATAATACCGCATTTTTTGATGAGTTATCCCGGTCAAGGAAACCTGCATAAGTTAGTGATACTTCAAACCCGCCCCTGTACTGGCTTACTGTTTTAAGTTGTGAAATATTTACATCGTAACTTACCGCAACAGAAAAAGGAAGATAATCAAGCTTTACTACCGGTATTATCGCATCCTTCCAACGCATATATGCGCCGAGATGAATAAGATAAAGCGGGTTTTCATAATCATCGCCCAGCTTTCTGCTATATGTAAAACCACCAATGGCCTCATTATAGTTGCCTTGATTTGAATAATCACCCTGTATAATAATGTCCGAATAATCATTAACAGAAAAATGCACTCCTCCCGAAAGCACGAGCTTTGGGTTTAATTCAACCGGTGGATTCGTATAAAAAGAATTAACTGGTCTATTGAAATGATGATATGCCACCCCAATAAAATAATAATCTCTTTCACTGTTCGCAATGGAAGAATTGAATGATAAACCTATGCTTCCATCCCAGTAATGGTAACTGAATTTGGTAAGCGTTTCACCATCGCTTAAAGCAGGATTGTAACCATTACCGTCAAACTGGTTATTAGTAGTTATTTTGCTCCGGTCTATCCTTCTTTGTACATAGCCACCCATTATGCCCAATGAAAGGTATTTGCTTTTTGAATCGTTGAGCGATTTATGATAATTCAGTGCAGGATAAATATTAGTGGTAGTAAAATTTGTAACGCCGGCCTTGTCAAACAATATTTGCGCTCCTGTGGTAATAAAATCATTGCCGCGTCCTATCGGTTGCTTATACTCAAAATTTACCGAAGATGTTTGATAAGGCGTTGTTACGCTTTGCCATTGATTCCGGTAAACGGCCTGCAGCCTTATATCTCCGGCAAACAGCCCCGCCAGCGACGGATTGCGTAATAACGGCGCTTCAAAAAACTGGGAAAAATGAGGGTCCTGTGCATTAGCGTTTAACGCGCAGCAACAACAATACAATGCCAGCGCATGCATTGATATTTTTTTTACTGTCGCAATAATGCATTCAGAATAAGTATTCTTAAAATACATGGTTTGGATATTGGATTTAAAACAGATTTTATATCAGTTCTTCTAAAAAAAATCAGCGCAATAAAGTCACATTCCCTTTCGAACTTATCTTTTGGCCATTCTCGCAGGTGATCTCAACTATATAAACATATACGTCTGGCTGCAGTGCTTTGCCTGCATATTTCCCATCCCATCCATACGATTGCTGGTTTGCAGGAAAATTGCTGCGTTCAAACACCTGTGTTCCCAAACGATTGAATATTCTTATAGACTTTATGGTCATTAAACCTTTTCCGCGTGGATAGAAATAATCGTTCGTTCCATCATTATTTGGGGAGAATGTATTTGGAATGAACAGGTTATCTTCACCATTGCACAATACGTTTGCTCTTATAATTTTTTCTGTATAACAACCGGCAACATTTGATGCGTTCACCGTATAAAAAGTTGATTGTTTCGGGCTGATTACCGGGTTAGGGCAATTAGTGCATGAAATATTTATGGCAGGTTTCCATAACCATTTTGTTACATCGGGAGAGCCGGTGGCATTAACCTGGTAACTGTTTCCCCCGGTAAGATTGACAACAGAATCCGTCAACTGAATGGTTGGTATAGGAAAAACATTCACATAGAAGGAAGCCGTATCGGAAAAACAGCCCTGGCTGTCTGTACCAACTACTGTAAAAGTTGTAGATGATGTGGGTGTGGATGATGTTACAGAGTCCGTACTGTTCTTCACCAAATCAGCCGGCCCCCACTTATAAGTTTCAGCGCCAGATGCAATTAAATTAACAATGGTGCCTGCACAAACCGTATCCGGCGCACTCGCTTTAATAACAGTGGGTTGTTTTACTTCAACTGTAACAGAGTCGGATGCCTTGCAGCCATACCCGCTGATGCCCGTTACATAAAAGGTGGTATTCTTTCTGGGTGATGCATTGGGTGCTGCACAATCCTGGCAGGAGAGCGCGGCACTTGAGTTCCATACATAATTATCAGCGCCGGACGCCTGCAGTTTTACTGACTGATCGCGGCAGATAATAACATTATTGCCCGCATCTGTTGAAGGGAGCGGCGCAACAAGCAGTTTTTGAATTACCGTATCGGAACAGCCAGCTTGCGTTGTAGCAGATACTGCCACATTATAGGTGCCGGCATCAGTATAAGTATGCGTGACATTACTCGTATTAAGCTGGCTGCCGTCATCCAGGTTCCATTGCCAGCTATTAATTGCCGGAGAACCGGCATTAGCTGTTGCAGAAAGCGAAATACCATCATTTACACAAGTGCTTGCCGGGATAACCGCCGATATTTCGGGCGATGCATCAATCTTGATATCTACCGGTAATTTAAATTCTGATGTGCAGCCAAGACGGGTAGTAATGTGGAGCAAAGCATTATACTTACCCTCTGTATTGTAGTAATGTTTCGGATGTGATTCCGCAGCAGAATCCCCATCGCCAAATTTCCATTTATAGGCAGTTATATTATCATAAGCTGCGTTGCTTGCATTTTTAAAATCAAATAAAGAGGAATCGCACACGCCTGCCACACGTTCAGTACTGAACTTTGCATTGGCGGAAGCAACGGTGACAGTGTCTTTATTTATAATGGCAACACGGCAACCGCTTGTGTCTTCAATAACAAGCTTGGGTAAATACTTACCTGTTTTTATATAGCTGTATTGTACAAAGGTATTTGTAGTGTTCAGCACTTCCCCATTACCAAAATCCCATGTGTATTTGGCAACATTTTCACCTTTAGCTGAAAACCTTGCTGCAATGGCATCGCAGCCTGTGAGCGGCGCATAGTTATAGGTGGCTTTCGGGCCTTTTACCACAATTTTTTTCGTCATGGTGTCAGTGCACGTGCCATATCCATAAACAGTTAATTTAAGTTGATATACGCCTGCTCTTGTATAATAATGTTCAGGCGTTGTTTCTTCTGATGTGTTACCATCTCCAAAATCCCATAAAATGCCTTTATAGCTTTTGGACGAATTGGACGGGTCAACAAAGGCCGGGGGGCAAACAAAAAGGCTATCAGTTAAAGAGAAATCTGCGGCAGCATCTGCAACGGTTATGTATTGTGGTTTGACTAAAGAATCAGCGCAACCATTTTTATCTTTTATTACAAGCTTTACACCGTATGTATTGTTATAGGCGTACTGGTGTAAAGGTGATTGCAGCTTTGAAACACTGCCATCGCCAAAGTCCCAGCTATACTTCATTCCGGCGCCTTCACTGGAGTCAATAAATTTTATAGAGTTGTTAGAGCAACTGATCGTATCACTTACACCAAAAGCTGCAACAGGCTGCGTTATACTCAGGCTGTTATAAGTGGCGGTATCATAACAGTTATTATTGTCTATTACTTTAAGCCAAACATTAAAATTACCTTTCGTGGTATAAGTATGGCTGAAAGGACCGCCGGCTAAGGTGTCCGGTTTCGTATTGTCTCCGTAATTCCATATCCAGGTTTTCAGGCTATTTCCGGACTCTGGTGCTGAAGCATCTTCAAAAGATATGGTTGAATTAAGGCAATCACCTTTTTTATTGGTAAATGCCGCTGTGGGCCCGGTAACTTTTACAGAAATATTATTTTGTATGGTGTCAACACATTTATTCACATCTGTTACTACCAGGTAAGGCGCATAAGTGCCTGAAGTATTGTAGGAATGATAAACAATGCTGTCGTTCCTGCCCTTGTTTACTTTGATTCCATCGCCAAAATTCCATTGATAGCTTTGTATGCCGGCAGCATCATAATTGGTTACAGAAAAGCGAAGCGAATCATATTTACAAGTGTTGGATGAAACGAAATTGTATTGAACAGCAGGATGTTCATCCACCACCCGGATGGTATCAATGGTAGTATGTTCACAGGCGCCGTTTGACACGGTAAGTGTTACGTAAAATGTGCCCTTTGATTTATAAGTATGAGAGGGGCTTTGAACCGTTGAAGTTTGGCCGTCGCCAAAATCCCAACGCCATGTTTTGGCCGCTGTAGATCCGTCCTGGAAACTGTAGGTGAAAGGATTTTTACAATCATAGACAACTTTATACCGGGCCACAGGCGGGTTTATATGGATATATGCCTTTTTTACAATTGTATCATAACATTTATACTGGCCGGCAATAAGCGTTACATCAAAATACCCTGAATCCCCATAATTATGTAAAGGATTTTGCTGGGTAGAACTTGTATTGTCGCCAAAGTTCCATATCCACTCGGAAACCGCTCCTGTTGAATTATTGGTAAACTGAATAGCCTTCGATGCACAGGCATCGGTGGGCACTGCCGTAAAATCAGCATCAGGCTTAACACTTAATGAAACTGCATTCAACATTAATAAAGTATCTGAGCAGCCTTCCTTTGATTTGATAACCAGCTTTACATTATAAACCCCTGCCTGCTTATATTCATGTACAGGTATAGCCTTATCTGATGTGGTTCCGTCGCCAAAATCCCATGCGTAAGATGCTATTGCATACCCTGTATCAATTACAGGTGTTAACGTAAGTGTTTGCGGGGCGCAGCCTTTAAAAGGCAGGTTTTTAATGCTTTTTATTTGCGGGGCACCAACCTGGACAAAGCCGGGTTTTACTATGGTATCTGAACAGCCGTTGGCATTGAATGCAATTAACGTAACGGTATATTTACCCGGTTTAGTGTAAGTGTAAGATGCATTCGCACTATCGCTGGAAGCATTAGTGCCAAATATCCATTTATAATTCTTTGCATTTTTTGATTTATTGCTGAAGCTGATTGTTGCCGGATAACTGCAACTGTATGTATTTCCAACAACATCAAAATCAGCTTCAGGTTCAGCCTGAATAGATATGGTTTTTTGAACAGAAGCTTTACATCCGCCAAAATCGGCCACCAGCTTTACGTCGTAATTGCCTGGTTTTGTAAAAGTGTGGATTACCGTATCACCAACCGCTGTGGCACCATCGCCAAAGCTCCATTTTTCACTGAGTGGTTTTAAGGACGAGGAATCTGTAAAAGTTATTGGTGCGCCAAGGCATGCGGTTGTATAAGTAAAGTCCGACTTTGATTTTCCAATTGTAATGTGCTGCACATAAGTGCTGGTGCAACCAATATTATTGGAGGCCACGAGGGTTACGGTAAAATCTCCTGTGCTTAAATAAGTGTGTTGCGGATCTTTTTCAGTGCTTGGGGCACTGCCATCGCCAAAATCCCATTGGAAGCTTAATTCCTGTGTTGCCTCAGAAGTATTGCTGAATTTTACTGTAACCGGCTCTGTACAAGCGCTGTTGTAGTCGTAAGTGAATTTTGCCTGGATTAAACCATTGGCAACAATATAGGCTGGCTTATTTATAAACTGGCGGCAACCAAAGCTGTTGGTAACGGTAAGCGTTACATCAAAACTGTCAACAATCGTATATTTATGTACCGGGTTTTGTTCATTTGATATAACCCCGTCGCCAAAATCCCAGGTCCATGATTCTATTGAGCCAGATCCGGGTGTGCTCAGATCTTTAAACCCGGCTTCAAAAGGCACACACCCGTCAGTTGGCGTTCCGCTAAATTCGGCGGTTGGATTATCGTAAACAATTACATAGTTTGTTTTAATTATTGAATCTTCGCCCTGCGAATTTTGAATATGCAGTTTAACGGCATATGAACCGGGCGTTATATAAACCGCGCTTGGATTTTGATTGGTGGATATAATGCCATTACCTAAATCCCAATACCAGGATGTAGGATCACCGGATGAAATATCGGTAAAGTCAACTACCAGGGGAGAACATCCTCCTGAAAGACTGGACGTAAAGTCGGCATGTAATTGCGCGTTGGTTTTTACACAAAAACACAGCACAACTACAATTAATAAAAATTTAGTCGGCTTATTCATTTTTCGGGGCAGTGCAACTTAGCGAAAAATAAAAACCCTAAAACATTTTTTGCTAAATTTTTTTTAAAATTTTAGCATTCAAAAAAATATATATTTTTTAAAAATTTAATTTCAATCAATTTTACTACAGTTATTTAGCACTTAATGTGTAAATAAGACAAATTGGTCTTTCCGATAATTTAAATTGCCGGAATGGTTTTATCGCTTATGGGCCGTGTTATATCCTTAGTGGTTATATTTTTATCGTTTGGATCCTTTGCTTTTAAAGCAAATTTTTGTAATAAACCAGGCAATGCCTCTGCGATAGCTCCCGTTACTGCAGGTGACAGTCCAAACTTGCAGGCAAGGCTGTTGATAAGGCCGCCTTCCATTGCGTTTGTAAGAGGATTACCTGCCGATCCGGCACCTTCCAGCAGGGAAAGTATTCTGCCGGTACCCCCGGGCAGGGCTTCGTGATTGGTAAGACCGGTAGTTAAATGGGTTGCAACTTCTGTTGCAACAGCATCTTTTTGTTCATCCGTAAGCTTTGATTTGAGTTCTGGATTATTCTCAAAATGTTCCTTTGCGAGCTCAAGAATTTTGTCAAACATATCGTTATCTTTCTTAAAGCTGTACTATAACTGTACCAGATTAACCTGAATGTGCCACGATTGCCTCTGTTATGCAAAAGAAGAAAGGTCTTCTTGCCCGTGACTGTGATGATATATGTTGGTAAACCCGCCAACAATATCCCTGCTGTTTTTAAACCTTAGCCGGTGGAGCTTAAGATTATCGATATCGCTTTGAAAAACCCTGCGATGAACAGGGCACATAGTGCCGCCTTTTACGCCTGCAGGTTTCGATGGGTCATATTGATACTGTGCATCTACGAGTGTGCCGCGGGGATACATGATGCCCGGTACGCCTTTTCCTCTAATATCAATATTTTCTGGATGAAGAAGCCCGAGCGTATGACCGAATTCATGTGCTGCAGTGGTAGAACCTGCATATAAATTTTCCAGTAAAAAATAGCCGCTGTTGCAGCCAATATCATCTACAAAGGAAATATTGCCGTGCGCAAAATTTTCTATACGGAAATAATTGTTGCGGCCATTGGTGTTCATAATAATTTCATCCATATCAATTTCCGGCTTCCATTCGGCCGTTATGGAAAATATAACACGCAAAAGCGTTTTATTTACAGGCACAGTTGCCTGCGGTTCATTCCACATTGTTTCAATTTCGCTACGTATCAGTTCAGTTACAGCGGCATCAGCGGCATTGCCATACGTAATAATGTGCGAACGAATTGTAAGTGTTTTATTGTTTATATCAATTTCAGCTTCACCCATTGTTTTGTTTTTAGTGCTCTTAATAAAACCATTTACTTCACAAAACTTTGAAATATTTTTTAATTGCCTGCAGTCGTGTAAATGGCATCACAGTTGGCCTGTTCCGATGGGAAGTTACTCCCTTCAACTGCATACCGTTACCGGGCTATTACATGCAGCAACAAGTGTACGGGATTATTTTAAACGCTGCTATATAAATAATTGCCGCTCATATTATTTTATAAATTTTTTCAGGGTTACTGCTGTTAGCTTAGCTCAGTATAAAACCAACGTATGAAACCGGGCATGATAATATTCCTTACACCGGGAATATGTACATAGCGAGGTTTTATGAAACCATTGAAAAAGCAAACTAGTACGAATGAAAAAACTATCACGCCGGTCTTTTTTATTAAATACCGGTCTTGCCGTTACTGCATCTACTGCTGCCGTTGCTGTTCCTTCATTATTATTGTCAAGAGATGTAGGTTCAAAATATACCGGCAAAAAACTCAACATTGCTTTATGCGGACTTGGCCGCTATGCCTCCATTCTTGCCGATGGATTTCAGGATGCTGAGTATTGCAAACTTGCAGGTATAATAACAGGCACCCCTTCAAAAGCAGAAGCCTGGAAAAAACAATACAACATTCCCGATAAGAATATTTACAACTACCAGAATTTTGATGACATAATAAATAATAAGGATATAGATCTTGTGTATATCGTTTTGCCAAATTCAATGCATAAAGAATATACAATTCGTGCCGCAAAGGCGGGCAAACATGTTATATGTGAAAAACCAATGGCTTTAAACGCGGCTGATTGTGAAGAAATGATAGAAGCCTGCAAAAATGCAGGCGTTCAACTGGCTATTGGTTACCGGCTGCATTATGAACCGTATAACCTGGAGATGAAAAGATTAGGCCAGGAAAAAGTTTTTGGACAGGTGCGCTTAATTGAAGCCTCGCTTGGTTACCGCACTTCCGATCCTAATGAATGGCGTTTAAAAAAAGCTATGTCAGGCGGCGGGCCGTTAATGAATGTGGGTATTTATTGTGTACAAAGCAGCCGGTATATTTCAGGTGAAGAACCGCTCTCTGTTACTGCACAATTTGGCCCTGTCACCAATAAGGAATTATTTACAGAGGTAGAAGCCTCTATTATGTGGCAGCTTGATTTTCCAAGTGGCCTTGTAAGCAATTGTACCAGCACTTATAATTGTAATGTTGACCGGCTTTTTGCATCAGCAGATGATGGCCAGTTTGAATTAAGCCCGGGCATAAGTTATGGCCCTTTTAAAGGTAAAACCAGTAATGGCGAATTGCATTTTCCTGATATAAACCAGCAGGCTGCCCAAATGGATGGAATAAGCAAATTGCTATTGGAAAATAAACCTTTGCCATTGCATATTACAGGTGAGGAAGGATTAAAAGATATGAAGGTGATCGATGCTATTTATGAAGCTGCATCTACGGGAGAGAAGGTGATGATGGCATAGAAGATAATTTCAACAAAGTTTAAATTGCATAAAAGAGATTAGTGAATAATATAATTATAAGGAAAGTTAAACAGGAAGACAATGCATTATTAGCAGCAATGATAAGAGAAGTGTTTGATGAATTTAAAGCGCCCACCTGCGGCACAGTTTATACAGACCCAACAACAGATGATTTATATGCATTATTTCAAACGCCACGTTCGGTGCTTTGGGTGGCAGAGGTTGATGGAGAGGCGCTGGGTTGTTGCGGTATTTATCCAACCAGCGGGCTTGAGGAAGATTGTGCTGAACTCGCCAAATTTTATCTTTCAAACAAAATACGCGGCAAGGGAATCGGGAAGCAGTTAATGCTGCAATGCTTTCAATCTGCTAAAGAAATGAATTATACAAAACTTTATCTTGAAAGCCTGCCACAATTTGCAAAGGCAGTAAGCATATATGAAAAATATGGTTTTGAAAAGATAGATAAACCATTAGGCAACTCAGGCCATACAACCTGCAGCATCTGGATGATTCATTCTAGTTTTGCTGAACAATAACCTCCTGGCCTGCATCAGCGATATGACCGATAAAGTGTGCTCATTTCATGTGTAGCATCAATTGCGGAGTGAATACCGCATATTCAGCGGCTTATTCACCATGCACGCACATAACTCACGACTCATTAATGATAAATGGCTTGCCGCCATCTTTTGTTTTTACAACAAACCTTTTTATTATAAAGTGTAAGCAGTTAATTTTACCTTTTTAGTAAAATCTGAATTCACTCATGAAAAGAACCAGACTGCTTCTCTTTTTTTGTTGTATTATTTCAGCCTCGTATGCACAGGAAACCTTTCCCGTTAACGGAATCCATGATTATCGAACAGGCTACATTGCTTTCACACATGCCACTATTGTGAAAGATTCCAAAACAACCCTAAAAGATGCAACGCTTATTATTAAGGAAGGAAAAATAATTGCTGTTGGTAATAACCTGTCTGTGCCAAAAGATGCTGCAAGCATTGATTGCAAAGGCAAATATATCTACCCTTCCTTTATTGATCTTATCAGCAATTATGGCATTACAGCGGCAACGCAACCGGCACAACGCCGCGGCTACAGTGTGCAACCGGTAAGCAATACAAAAGGCGCTTATGGGTGGAACGAAGCTATCCGTCCTGAAACGGATGCTTATAAAATATATGCTGAAAATAATGATAAGGCTAAGGACATGCGCGGTATAGGCTTTGGTGTTGTGCTTTCGCATTTGCAGGATGGCATTGCACGTGGCACAGGCACGCTTGTTACGTTAAGCGATGAAAAGGAAAATTTTAATATGCTGAAGGAAAGAGCTGCTGCTTTTTATTCGTTCAGTAAAGGCAGTTCCACGCAGGATTATCCAACATCTTTAATGGGTGCGATTGCTTTATTACGGCAAACCTATCTTGATGCGGCGTGGTATAAAAATCTTAAACCTAAAGACAGGGAAAAGTCAACCAGCGAAGGCACCAATCTTTCTTTACAAGCCTGGAATGATAATCAATCATTACCACAAATTTTTGATGCCGGTGAAAAATGGAACGTATTGCGTGCGGCAAAAATTGCTGGTGAATTTGGTGTGCAATATATTATTAAAGGCGGTGGCAACGAATACCAGCGCATGGCAGAAATGAAAGCCACCAAAGCAAATTTTATTCTGCCATTGAACTTTCCAAAAGCTATTGATGTGGAAGACCCCAATGCCACAAGCCTTGTTGCTTTAGGCGTAATGAAGCATTGGGAAATGGCGCCGCTTGAACCGGGTATGTTTGATAAGGCAGGTTTGAATTTTGCACTTACTGCCAGCGGTACCGCACCTGGTGAATTCCTGGATAATCTTCGTAAAGCAATTGATAATGGATTGAGTGAATCAAAAGCCCTGGATGCTTTAACCAAAACGCCTGCCACATTAATTGGCGCTTATGATAAAATAGGCAGTATTGATGTTGGCAAGCTTGCCGATTTCATTATTACTACAGGCCCTGTATTTGATGAAAAAACAGTTTTCCTGCAAAACTGGATTTTGGGTAAGAAATTTATATTAACGAATAATGGTTGGAACGATTATCGCGGTAATTATAAGCTCACCATCAAACAAAATAATAACAACAGGCAATATGATGTGGCTGTAGAAGGCAAGCCTGGCAAGCTTTCTGCCACTATTAAGCCTGCAGGTGATACCACGGAAACTGATGTTAAATTAAGCGTCATCAATAATTCGGTTAATTTAAGATGGAGCGCTAAACCAGACAGTTCCAAAAACAATTTTCTTACCGGCGTTATTAGTAACAATGTATGGAATGGTTCCGGTTATGATGCTTACGGAAATACGGTAGCCTGGAATATGGTGGCATCATCACCATATATCGAAAAGCCTGATACGGCTAAACCAAAAAAGAAAGAGGAATTTATTGATACAAGCATGCTATATCCGTTTGTTGGATATGGTTTTAAAACCATGCCCAAACAGGAAAATGTTTTAATTAAAAATGCAACGGTATGGACTAATGAAGCTGCCGGCATTTTACAAAACACAGATGTATTAATTAAAGGAGGAAAGATTGCTGCTGTTGGTAAAAACCTTTCTGCCGCAGGTGCCAAACAAATTGATGCAACCGGTATGTATTTATCGCCCGGCATTATTGATGAGCATTCACATATTGCAGCAACCGGCGGTATAAATGAATGTTCACAATCTGTAACCGCAGAAGTGCGTGTGGGCGATGTAATAGACCCTGAAGACATACAGATATACCGACAGCTTTCAGATGGTGTAACGTCTTCTCATATTCTGCATGGAAGCTGTAATACTATCGGCGGCCAAACGCAGTTAATAAAATTAAGATGGGGTAAGGATGCTGAAGATATGAAATTTGAAAACTGGGATGGCTTTATAAAATTCGCCTTAGGTGAAAATGTGAAGCGTTCTTATTCCCCTACCAACAGCCGCTTTCCCAATACACGCATGGGCGTAGAACAGGTTTTAACGGATGCTTTTACCCGCGCTGAAGATTATGAGAAACAAGGCGAGGGTAAAAGAAGAGATTTAGAGTTAGATGCATTGGTGGAAATTTTAAATGCAAAAAGATTTATAACCTGTCATTCTTATGTGCAAAGCGAAATCAATATGCTGCTGCATGTTGCCGATTCCTTTCATTTTAAAGTGAACACTTTTACGCATATTCTTGAAGGGTATAAAGTAGCCGATAAATTGAAGGCCCACGGCGCTTATGCATCCACCTTCAGCGACTGGTGGGCTTATAAAGCTGAAGTGCAGGATGCCATTCCTTATAATGCCGCTTTAATGACGGATGTTGGTTTAACGGTTGCTGTAAACAGTGATGATGCTGAGATGGCGCGTCATTTAAACCAGGAGGCTGCCAAGACCATTAAATACGGTGGTATAACACCGGAGCAGGCATTTAAAATGTGTACATTAAATCCTGCCATTATGCTGCACGTTGCAGATCGTGTAGGCAGTATTAAAGTTGGCAAAGATGCTGACCTTGTTTTATGGAATGATAATCCATTAAGCGTATATGCAACCGCACAAAAAACGTTTGTTGATGGTATTGAATATTACGACAGGCAACGTGATTCAACCATGCGCATTTATATAGCGAATGAAAGAAACAGGCTTGTTCAAAAAATGCTGGCTGCTAAAAAAGAAGGAGCCAAAACACAGCCTGCTGCAAGAACTTTTGATCAAATAAACGAATGCGAAGAAGACAGGGTTGGGGCGATGATTGGAGGTTTTTAATTTAGTTCAATGTTTAACGTTTAACGTTTATGGCAACGATTAAATGCTTTGAAGATGTTGAAGGTTGGAAGCTTGCAAGGGAGCTTTATAATATTCTTGGCGATTATATTAACGAAAGAAAATTTAAAAGAAACTTTAGTCTTATTGACCAAATAGAAAGATCCAGTGGTTCGGTTATGGATAATATTGCGGAAGGCTTTGAGCGGGAAGCAGAGCCGAATTTATTGTTTTCCTGGGCTATGCAAAAGGCTCAGCAGGTGAAGTCAGGTCGCAATTATATAGGGCATTAGATAGAAAATATCTTTCAGCAAACGAATTTGAACATCTATATAATTTAATTATTCACATCAGCAGTTGTATTCAAAAATTTATTGAATATCTCTTAAAATCTAAAGTTGCTGGTGTTAGAAAGAAATCCTGAACAGAAGAACAGTAAACATTAGACATTAAACTTTAAACGTTAAAAATGAAAAATATTCTCTCAATTCTATTTTCAATAATTATCTTAAAAAGTTCTGCGCAATCAAATGTTTTACCAGCGCCTGCGCAAACACAGCCAATAGCTTTAACGCATGCAACCATTCATATTGGAAATGGAGAAGTAATTGAAGATGGAACAATTGTTCTTACAAATGGAAAAATTACGGCAGTTGGTAAATCTGCTGATGTAAGCAGTGCACAAGTTATTGATTGCACCGGCAAGCAAATTTATCCCGGTTTAATTTTAAGCGATAGCCAGATTGGCCTGAATGAAATAGGCGCTATACGTTCCGAACGCGATGATTATGAATTAGGCGAACTAAATCCTGGTGTGCAATCATTGGTTGCCTACAATACTGATTCAAAAATTATTAACACCGTTAGAAGCAATGGTATTTTACTGGCAAACATTGTTCCTGATGGCGGCATTATCAGTGGCACTTCATCTGTTATGCAATTAGATGGCTGGAACTGGGAAGATGCCGCATATCAAAAAGATAATGGTATTCATTTTCGTATGCCTTCACTAATGTCAACCCGGGGAAATAGTGATGTTGATGATATTTTAAAGAAAGCTTACGCACAAATTGATGAGGTGCGTACGTTCTTCCGCGAAGCGAAAGCTTACCTTGCTGAACCATCACATACAATAACCAATATAAAGTTTGAATCAGTAAAACGTTTATTCAACCAAACACAAACTTTTTTTGTGCATTGCGAAATGGTAAATGAAATGATGATTGCTATTGAATTTGCAAAAGAGTTTGGATTTAAAACAGTAATTGTTGGCGGCACGGAAGCCAATAAAATCACTGGTTATCTCAAACAGAATAATATTGGCGTTATACTCAACCAAATGCATACATTGCCCATAATGCAGGATGACGATGTTGATACCTATGCAAAATTGCCATACCAATTGCAGCAGGCAGGTGTGCTGTACTGTATTAATGATTTCGATGAAATGAACCGCGGCCGGAACCTTATGTTCAATGCAGGCGTGGCGGTTGGCTTCGGCCTTACCAAAGAACAGGCATTACAAGCTATAACATTGAATGCCGCAAAAATTTTGGGTATTGATAAAAAAACAGGATCACTTGAAACAGGCAAAGACGCTAATATTATTATAAGTGATGGTGATGTTTTGGATGTTAAATCAAGCATCATTGATTATGCTTTTATACAGGGCAGGCAGATAAATCTTGATAACAAACAAAAACAATTATACGAGCGCTATAAAACAAAGTATGGTTTAAGTAAATAATGCTATTATAAAAAGGCCGGCAATCGCCGGCCTTTTTATAATAAGTAAATCCGTTTGTATTATTTAGACATCTCAAAAATTGCCGGGTCAATTTCTTTATTTATTTCAATTTTATTGACGGTTACATCTAAGGCAAACTGCTCCATGTCCAGGTGTGTTTTATTGGGGAAAACAATACCGGAATCTGTTTTTTGATAATCTGAAGGCGTTACGGTTATTGTTATAGGCTGTCCCATCGCTTCCCCTGTTTTTACTACCTGTATTATATACCAGGTTGAAGGGTCTATATAATAAGTAATATCTGAATTATACTTGTTGGTGTACTTGATTTTATAGGCATTTACATCACCAACTTTTTCCTGGCCCTCTAATTCAACCTTTGCGCCGTTTGCAGCATAGTTAAACAAAGGGTCAATATAAACCTGGTCTGCTGAAGCATGAAACTGGTCTTCAGGCAATGCTGCTGCATCTGTTGATCCTGCAAATGGATTAATCATCCAGGCGCCTTTATCTGTTACCACCTGCACCAGGTTCTGGCCGTTAAAGTCAGATTCATTTCTATAGCCTTTTCCATTTACAATAGATGTTTTGGTGGAAGATTGATTACCCATTACTTCTGTGCTGCTTTCCATATACACAGAATTTACTTGCGACAATTTATCCTGGCCGCCGATAGCGTCAATATGTTTTGCAATAATTTCTTCGGCTGTTTGCGCTTTTGCGCAGGTTAAAAAACTAATTGCTAGTAAAGTAAGAATTGATGTTTTCATTGTAATTAAAATTTTTTAGAAGTGCTGAAAGAATAAAATTCAGATAAAAAAGAATAAGTTGTAAAAACAGGGGGATTTATTTTTAACCGGCAAACCGCAATACCTACTGCTGTGTCAATCTGCTATTTGTTTTTGGACAGAATAAAGCGGATTATTAAGTTATATAAATTCGCAGGGCTTTATATTTTAAACAGTTTGTTTATTTGCAGGCAATTCAGGTTACGAATTAATTTACTTTTACCACTTTAAATTAAAGTCATGTATAATTTACTAAAAGGAAAGAAAGGCATCATCTTCGGTGCATTGAATGAACAAAGTATTGCCTGGAAAACTGCACAGGCCTGCTATCGTGAAGGCGCTGAACTCGTTTTAACCAATGCTCCCATTGCGCTGCGTATGGGTGAAATAAATAAGCTTTCTGCTGAGTGTGGCAATGCACCTGTTATTCCTGCTGATGTGGTAAATATGGATGACCTTAAAAAACTGTTTGAAGAAAGCATGAAACATTTTGGCGGCGGCATTGATTTTATTCTGCATTCAATCGGCATGAGCCTTAATGTGCGCAAAGGAAAAGCTTATACGGAAATCGACTATAACTTCAATCAGAAAACGCTGGATATTTCAGCCATGAGCCTGCACCGTGTTTTGCGTACCGCCTGGGATTTGGATGCGCTGAATGAAAGCGCCAGCGTGGTAGCACTCACTTACATTGCTGCACAGCGTGTATTCCCTGATTATAATGAAATGGCCGATGCCAAAGCATTGCTTGAAAGCGTTACCCGCAGCTTTGGCTATTATTATGGGATAAAGAAAAAAGTGCGGGTAAATACCATATCCCAGTCGCCCACAAAAACTACGGCCGGCAGCGGTGTAAAGGGCTTTGATGGCTTTATGGCTTATGCCGAAAAAATGAGCCCGCTGGGTAATGCATCCGGCGAGGATTGTGCTAACTATTGCACGCTGCTTTTCAGCGATTATGCAAAAAAGGTAACCATGCAGAACCTTTTTCACGACGGTGGTTTCAGCTTTACGGGGGTTACACAACAGATCGTTGATCAAATGGAAAAATAATGTACGCATGGTTATACATTTTGTGGAATTTTATTCCTGATAATACCTGACTAAATACAACAGGCGCTTTTTCTAAGGAAAAATAAGGTGGCACGGTATTTTATTTACTGTATGCATTGTTCATCATTAAAATTTAATACTATGTTACGTTGGACATTAATATTTCTGGTTGTAGCTATAATAGCTGCAATATTTGGTTTTGGTGGTATCGCAGCGGGTGCAGCAGGTATAGCCAAGTTCTTGTTTTTCCTGTTTTTAGTGCTGTTTATTTTGTCATTAATATTCGGCAGAAGAAGCACAGACGTTTAGCGGCCATCAAAATTTATTTTAGCGCAGGCTTTAAAGCCTGCGCTTTTTTATTTGTATGGCTTGACGGACAAATAATAAGCTATTGATCAACACTTCGGCATTATAAAATTTAAGCAGTTTTTATTTCAAAAAGATAATCATGTTTCTTTGCATTCATGCAAACAGATTTTTTGGTTATCGGTTCAGGTATCGCCGGGTTAACCTATTCTATTAAGATGGCGAAGACTTTTCCTGAAAAAGAAATTATCGTTCTTACAAAAACTACAGCAGATGAAACCAACACTAAATATGCACAAGGCGGTGTTGCCGGGGTTTGGGATGATGAGAACGACAGCTTTGATAAACATATTGATGACACATTGATTGCCGGCGACGGTTTATGCAATGAACACATTGTTGAGATTGTTGTAAAAGAAGGCCCGGAGCGTATTCGTGAGATAATTGGCTATGGCGCCCGTTTCGATAAAGACGAAACCGGCGAATATACTTTAGGCCGTGAAGGCGGCCACAGCGAAAACCGCATTCTTCATCATAAAGATGTAACGGGAAGGGAAATTGAGCGCGCTTTATTAAAAGAGGTAAAGAAGTTTCCAAACATAAGGTTTATCAATTATTGTTTTGTGGTTGATATCATTACACAACATCATCTTGGTTATCTCGTTACAAAGTCCACAACAGATATTACCTGTTATGGCGTGTATGTTCTAAATATTAATACCAATCACATTGAAAAAATACTCGCACCCATAACTGTGCTTGCGTCGGGTGGTTGCGGGCAGGTGTACCGTACCACAACTAACCCTAAAATAGCAACCGGCGATGGCATTGCAATGGTTTATCGTGCAAAGGGCAGAGTGGAAAATATGGAGTTTATCCAGTTTCATCCCACAGCATTATATGAATCCGGTGTTTCTCCCTCATTCCTTATTACGGAAGCTGTGCGTGGAGATGGTGGCATTCTTCGCAATAAAAATGAGGAAGCATTTATGGAACGCTATGATGATAGAAAAGACCTTGCCCCACGTGATATAGTTGCCCGTGCCATAGATAATGAAATGAAGATAACCGGTACCGAACATGTATATCTTGATTGCCGGCACATGAACATGGAAAAATTCATTCATCATTTTCCCAATATTTATGAAAAATGTTTAAGCATTGGCATTGACGTATCAAAGCACATGATACCCGTGGCGCCGGCGGCACATTACAGTTGCGGTGGCATCAAAACCAATGAATGGGCACAAACATCCATCCTTAATTTATATGCCTGTGGCGAATGCGCCAGCACGGGTTTGCATGGCGCCAACCGGTTGGCAAGTAACAGTCTTTTGGAAGCAATGGTATTTGGCCATCGTGCTTATTTAAGTACTATTGAGAAAATAAACAGCCTTAAATCTTTTGACGATTTGGAAAGTGCCGTCCCCGATTGGAATGCGCTTGGCACTTCGGAACCAAAAGAAATGATCCTCATTACGCAAAGCCTGAAAGAGCTGCAGCAGATAATGAGTGATTATGTTGGTATTGTTCGCAACGATGTGCGGCTTGACCGCGCCATGAAACGGCTTGATTTATTATTTACTGAAACGGAAGCACTATACAAATCAACGAAAGTCTCACCCCAGTTGTGTGAGCTGCGCAACCTTATTTCGGTTGGCTATCTTATTGTAAAAAGTGCGGAGTTCAGGAAAGAAAGTCGCGGCCTGCATTATAATACAGATCATCCAAATAAGAGCAGGCTGCTGCAAAATATAATTTTGTAAATATTATCTTTCTTGAATGTACTACGTTCTTTACGGCTTTTTCTATCTTATTTCTTTATTGCCTTTCTGGTTGCTATATAGCATTAGCTATATAGCTTATCTGCTTATATATTATGTAATAAAATACCGAAAGAATGTTGTGCTTTCCAATCTAGCCATTGCTTTTCCGGATAAAACAAACGAAGAAAGAAAACGTATTGCAAAAAAATTCTACAAAAATTTTACAGATAATTTTATTGAAGTAATAAAGCTTTTCAGCCTTTCACCTGCGCAATTACAAAAGCGCATGACGTGGGATTATGAATTCCTGGATAAATATTATAAAGAAAAAAGAAATGTGCAGTTGCACCTTGGTCATTTTTTTAACTGGGAATATGCGAACCTTTCTGTAAGCCTTGCTTCAAAATTTTCTGTGCTGGTGGTATATATGCCTATTGCCAACAAAGCCATGGATAAAGTATTTATTAAACTGCGCACACGTTTTAATGCAAAAATGATTGGCGCCACAACTTTTCTAAAAGATTTCAAACCTTACAGCAAAGAACAATCGTGCCTGGTATTTGTAGCCGACCAAAATGCCGGTCATTATAACCTGGCTTACTGGCTGCCTTTTTTTGGAAAGATGGTGCCATTTGTTACGGGCCCCGAAAAAACGGCAAGGTTAAATAACAGTGTATGTGTGTATGCAAAATTTAAGAAGATAAAACGCGGCTATTATCATGCTGATTTGATTGAAATAACAACCAGCCCGCGGCAGTTGGCCGAAGGAGAAATTACAAAACGAACAAGAGGTTTAATTGAAGAAAATATTCGTGAGCAACCTGAAGATTATTTGTGGACACACCGTCGCTGGAAGCGCACATTCGACCCCGCAAAACACCGTGCTTTATGAAGAAAAGAATAAGCAGCTATCGCCATAACTCAGAAAGCGGAAGTTGTTGTTCAATGCATAATCATAAACTTTCTTCCAGTCGTTGCCAATAACGGCAGCCACCAATAACAACAATGTAGATTTAGGCTGATGAAAATTGGTAATTAAAACATTAGCAACTTTCAATTTATAAGGCGGTGCAATAATGATCTGTGTTTTAGCAATAAGCTTATCGTGCTTATTTGCTTTCATCCATTCAAGTAAAGCATGCAATGCATCTTCAAGAGAAATATTTTCATCATTCAACTCATACGCGTCCCATTGATGAATCGTTATATCTTCAATAGTAATGTTCCGCTGACTTTTGACCGGTGATCGTCGACCAACTTTTATCCCCATCCAATACAAGCTCTCCAGGGTTCTCAGGCTTGTTGTGCCAACCGCAATAATATTTTGGTTTGATTGATGAATAAGTTTTTGAATTAACGCAGCACTTACTTCAAAAAACTCCGAATGCATTTCATGCGCTTCAATGGTTGCTGTTTTTACAGGTTTGAAGGTGCCTGCGCCCACATGCAGCGTTACAAAATTCCGTTCAATATTTTTTGCTGATAACTTTTCAAAAACTTTATCTGTAAAATGCAGGCCCGCTGTAGGCGCTGCAACAGAGCCGTCATATTTTGCATAAACTGTTTGATAACGCGATTTGTCATCATCATCCGCATCGCGGTGCATGTAGGGCGGTAACGGAATTACACCGGCAATATGCAATACTTCTGCAAAGCTTAACTGTTCATCATTCCATGAAAATTCAATTATAAAATTCTCCCCCCGCCTGCTTATTTTTTTTGCGCTCAATTCCATTTCTTTCCCGTTATGCAAAATCTTCTTTACGAGTATTTCATCTTTCCATTTCTTCGCATTGCCCGCTAAACATTTCCATAAAACTTTTTTATGCTGCAGCATAGCCGTGGTAATATCTGCATAATCATCGGCTGGTTCAAGGCAAAAAATTTCAATGGTTGTGCCGGTTGCTTTTTTAAACAGCAATCTTGCTTCAACCACTTTTGTATTATTAAAAATGATGAGGGCGTTTTCAGGCAGGTAATTGGCGAGATGAGTAAAGTTATCAGCCTTTATTGCCCCGTCTTTATATATGAGCAATTTGCTGGCATCTCTTTCCGCCAGCGGGTGTTTGGCTATTTTTTCATCCGGTAAATCGTAATCAAAATCTTTTATCTCTAACTGTTTCGGGGAACTGTTCATTTTTCTTCTGTATGTTTTTGCGCCTTCAAATACTGTAAGCACAAAGGCAGGAAGGTGCAAAGTTGCACCAGGTAATTTACCTATTCAATACAATCGATTATTATTACTCAAACTTTTGAACTCACAATTAAACCATCTCCAGGCACAGCTTATCCACCATATCTGCACATAAACTAAAAGATTTTTCAATTAAAAAGCCTCAAAACCCTTGTTGTTACTGGATTTGATCCAGAAATAAATATGTGGAAAAATATCAAAAGCCCAAATTTCAAATTAAAGTGGGAAAAAGTGTTATTTTGTGTCATTATTTTATACATTCGTTCTTTAAATTCTCTAAATGGCTGGTTTTCTGGGTGAATATGAAGCAACAATTGATGCCAAAGGGCGCTTCCTTCTCCCCGGCGGGTTGAAAAAACAAATGCCGGAAGGAACCACCACTATGGTAATCAGCCGTGGTTTTGAAAAATGTTTGTTGCTATATCCACAAAAAAGCTGGGAAACCATTGAAGAGAAAATTAAAAAGCTGAATGAATTCAATCCGAAGGTAAGCCAATTCAGAACATTGTTTGTTGGCGGCGCCAGTTATGTGGAGCTGGATAGTGCCGGAAGAATTTTACTGCCGCCTTCGTTGAGGGAATATGCAGGGCTGGGGAAAGATATTTTGCTCGCCTCCGACATTGATAAAATAAAAATTTGGGATTCCGGTAAGTATAAAAAGCTCTTTGAAGATTTTTCATCTGACGCTTTCGCAAGCCTTGCCTCAGATGTTACAGACGGCATAAACTTTTAAAACGGTTATATGCAGCCTGAATCATCGTATCATGTTCCTGTTTTATTCAATGAGGCTATTGATGCGCTTAATGTTCAGCCTAACGGCGTATATGTTGACTGCACTTTTGGCGGTGGGGGACATGCAAAAGGCATTCTTGAAAAATTAAGTGAAGCAGGAAGATTGATTGCCTTTGACCAGGATGCTGATGCGCAGCAAAATATCCCGGCCGATAAACGGCTCATTTTTGTTCCGCATAACTTTCGCCATTTGCAGCGCTTTTTGAAACTGCATCAGTATGAAAAAGTAAACGGAGTGCTGGCAGATCTGGGCGTAAGCAGTTTCCAGTTCAATGAGGCGGAGAGAGGATTTTCCACGCGGTTTAACGGCCCGCTGGACATGCGTATGGACAAGCGCACAGCAAAAACAGCAGCGCAGGTTTTAATGCAGTACAGCGAACCACAGCTACACAAATTATTCGAACAGTACGGCGAAGTTTCCAATTCTAAAACATTAGCAAGGCATATTGTACAACAGCGCGGCACAATGCCGCTAAAAGATATAGGGTCTTTTAAGTTAATGCTGCAGCCTGTTGTAAAAGGAAATCCCAATAAATATTTTGCACAGGTTTTTCAGGCGCTGAGAATAGAAGTGAACGACGAAATGGGCGCCCTTAACGAAATGCTTGATCAGTTACCCGCTGTGTTGCTACCACACGCAAGAGTTGCCATCATTACATTCCACTCCATAGAAGACCGCATTGTAAAAAACTTCTTTAAACAGGCAGGCACAGGCGAAGATGAAAACAATCCTTTTAGTACGGCACAAAAACAAACGGTATTCAAAACAGTGTATAAAAAACCTGTAACACCAGGCGAAGAAGAGTTGAAGCGAAATCCGAGGGCACGCAGTGCAAAGCTTCGTGTTGCAGAAAAAATATAACGCGGTCACACGCTTACAGGCGCCAGACCGATAGCTGAAAAATTATTTGGTAATCAGCAACAATGCAGGTGGCATCACGGTTGTGTCACTCCCTTGTACTCCATCAAATAATTCGGCAAAAAACCCGGCAGGTTCAGAACCTGCCAGGTTAAATAATATAAACAAAATCATTCAATGGGTTTATTCAGTAAAAAAACAGAAACAGCGCAAACTGCCCCGGGCAAGGGTTGGATAAATTATGCCTGGATAGTAAAGCATTTTGGTTTTTTACTCTTCCTGGCGGTACTGGCAATTGTGTATATCGCCAATGGGCATTGGGCAGACAATACCATTCGCGACATTAACATAACACAGAAGCAGGTAAAAGATATGGAGTATGAGTATAAGAATTTGAAGAGCCTGGAAATGTTCCGTAGCCGCGAATCGCAGGTAACACAGGCTGCTGCGGCGCTGGGTTTAAAGCCCGGTGCTACACCGCCGGTAAAACTGGTGGCAGATTCAATAACAACAAAAAAAAATAACTGATAGCTGATAGCTCAAACATGGAAATAAAGAAAGACATATTATGGCGCGTATATCTCTGTTTTATAGTGATAGCTGTAATATGTGCCTGTATTGTTGGTAAAGCATTTTACATACAGCAGGTGCAGGGCGCATATTGGCGCGGCATGAGCGACAGCATGCACACCCGCATTGAAAGTGTGGATGCTGAACGCGGTACCATTTACAGCGAAGATGGCCAAATGCTCAGCACCAGTATTCCGCAGTTTGATATATATGTTGATTTTAAAGCCGATGGGTTGATCAAGGATAACGGCAAAGTATTTAAAGAAAATATTGACTCTCTGAGCTTATGCCTTGCTGATCTTTTCCAGGATAAAACAGCAGCCCAATATAAAGCCATTCTTAATAAAGGCTATAAAAGCAAAGCCCGTTATTTCGCTTTAAAGAAAAAAGTAAGCTTCGATGAATACCAGCAATTGAAAACTTTTCCGCTGGTGCGGCTTGGTAAAAATAAAAGCGGTTTTATAGCCGAAGTGCAGAACATCCGCCTTAACCCTTACCAGCTACTGGCATTCAGAACAATTGGTTTAGAAAGAGAGAATGCGCAGAAAGTTGGTCTTGAACAAACTTATGATACGCTGCTGAAAGGCACGCCCGGCAAGCGTTTGGTAAGATATATATCCGGAGGCGTTGCTGTACCTGTAAACGAAGATTATGATATTGAACCAAAGAATGGAAAAGATATTGTAACAACACTCGACAGCCGCATACAGGAAATTACTGAAAACGCTTTGATGAAAATGATGGTGCAGAATGAGGCCGAACATGGCTGCGCCATCGTAATGGAAGTAAAGACCGGGAAGGTAAAAGCTATTGCTAATCTTGGCCGCCAGAAAGACGGTTCTTATTGGGAAGATTTTAATTACGCCATGTCGCCGGGTGAACCCGGCTCCACATTCAAACTGGCAACCATGCTTGCTGTGCTGGAAGATAAAAAATTTAATCTCAGCAGTGTTGTAAACCTCGAAGGCGGAACATGGCAGATAAACAGGAGAACGGTTTATGACAGTGAGCAACATGGACAGACAAATGTTACGGTAAAACGCGCATTTGAACTAAGCTCCAATGTGGGCATGGCAAAACTGGTTTATGCAAGTTATGCCAATAAGCCCTCGCAGTTTATTAATCATCTAAAAGCATTGCATCTTGATACGTTAACGGGTATTGATTTGTATGGTGAGCGTTCACCTTTTGTTGATCGCCCCGGCAGCAAATACTGGAGCGCTACAACTTTGCCCTGGATGGCTTTTGGCTATAATGTGCTGGTTTCACCCCTGCATATATGTATGTTGTATAATGCCGTTGCCAATGATGGTGTAATGATGCGCCCTTATTTATTAAACAGCGTAATGCAGGAAGGAAATGTTATGCAGCAAAAACAACCATATGCTATTGAAACCATATGCGACAGCATTACGCTGAAGCAACTACAGGAATGCCTTATTGGTGTTTGTAAAGATTCCGGCGCAACAGCCTTCCGCTTGTTTAAAGGCGCAACCTATCCTGTTGCCGGAAAAACAGGCACAGCCCTTGTTGCAAACGGCAAGCATGGTTATGCAGATCATATTTATCAGTCATCGTTTGCCGGATATTTTCCCGCTGATAACCCCCAATACTCCTGCGTTGTAGTAATAAAAAACAAACCGCATGCGGCTAAATTTTATGGTGCACTGGTAGCAGGGCCTGTGTTCAGGGAAATTGCCGACCGGCTGGTTACTTTAAATGCGCCGCAGCCAGATGTTAAGTTCGCTTCAGTAAATGCCGGCGATAATGATAACTACAGTTATGCCGGTTATGAAGATGATATTAAATCAATTCTTTCCGACATAAATATTTCATATAAAGACTCCGCTAAAACCACTCTCGCCAGGATGTATAATAAACAGGATAAACCCGTGCTGGCAAATATGCCTTTAAGCAATAAATATATGCCTGCATTAAAAGGGCTTGGTTTAAAAGATGCTTTATACATCTGTGAAAATGCAGGGTTGGTTGTAAAAATAAATGGTGTGGGAAAAGTGGCCGGTCAATCAATAACCGAAGGAACGCCTATTGAAAAAGGGCAACAAATAAAACTTGATCTGAATTAGTGAAGAAGCTGGAAGACATATTATATAAAGTGCGCATCATTGCCATTCATGGCAGCCGTGATGTGAATGTAAATAGCATAACTATTGATTCACGCAAGGTTAACAACGCCTCCATGTTCATTGCCATAAAAGGAGAGAAGTTTGATGGCCATGATTTTATTCAGCAATCAATTAATAACGGCGCAGCAATCATTGTGTGTGAAGAACTGCCCGCAGTTTTAAACGATGCTGTTACTTATATACAGGTTAAAAATGCACATGAAGCAGCGGCTTATATCGCACATAATTTTTATGATGAACCTTCTGAAAGATTAAAGTTGGTGGGCGTTACCGGAACAAATGGTAAAACCACTATAGCAACATTGTTATTTAAGTTGTTTAGCGGCCTTGGCTATAAATGCGGTTTAATAAGCACGGTGCAAAATCAAATCGCCAACGAAATTATTCCTTCAACACATACAACACCTGATGCCATCAGCTTAAATGCTTTATTAAAACAAATGGCTGATGCCGGCTGCACGCATGTTTTTATGGAATGCAGCAGCCACGCCATCCATCAGCATCGTATTACAGGCCTGCATTTTGCCGGCGGCATTTTTAGTAATATAACACACGACCATCTCGATTATCATAAAACGTTCGATGAATATATACGTGTAAAAAAATCATTCTTCGATAACCTTACCAGCGATGCGTTTGCTTTATCAAATCTTGATGAAAGGCGCGGTACGGTTATGTTACAGAATACACCCGCCAAAAAATATTATTACAGTTTAAAGAACGTCGCAGATTTTAAAGGAAAGATGCTGGAAAATGCATTAACCGGTTTGGTAATGCTGGTCAATGATAAAGAAGTGCACTTTCTTTTGATTGGCGAATTCAATGCCTATAATCTTTTAGCGGTTTATGGCGCTGCCATATGCCTGGGTGAAGACAATGAAAAAGTATTACTCGTTTTAAGTAGTTTAAGCGGCGCCGAAGGAAGATTTGATTACATCATCAGTAAAGAGGGAATAATCGGCATTGTTGATTATGCACATACGCCGGATGCATTGGAAAACGTGTTATCAACCATAAAAAAATTACGCCGGGGCGATGAGCAGGTGATAACAGTGGTGGGCTGCGGTGGTGATCGTGATAAAACAAAACGCCCGGAGATGGCGGGGATAGCTGCGGCATTAAGCAACCGTATCATTTTTACAAGTGATAATCCGCGCAGCGAAGATCCTGCGCAGATATTAAAAGATATGGAAGCGGGTTTAAACAGTGCGGGTCGGCGGAAATCAATATCTATTGTTGACAGGAAGGAAGCCATTAAAACCGCAGTAAGCTTCGCCAATAGCGAGGATATTATCCTGGTTGCAGGAAAGGGGCATGAGAAATACCAGATCATCGGCAACCAAAAATTGCATTTTGATGATAAGGAAGTGTTGAGTGAAATGTTTGAACTATTAAACAAGTAAAAAGGCTAATGGCAAATAGCTATCAGCTAAAAGCTTTATATGTTATACTACTTCTTCACATGGTTGCATGAGCACTACGATATATCGGGTACAAGGCTGTTTGAATATAATTCATTCAGAACGGCGATGGCTGTGTTGTTCTCGCTCATCATTGCCACCGTGTATGGAAGAAGGGTTATAAACCTGTTGCGTAAAAACCAGATTGGCGAAACGGTTCGTGATTTGGGTTTGCAGGGCGAGCAGCAAAAGAAAGGCACCCCAACCATGGGCGGTATTATTATCCTGCTGGCGATTGTGGTTCCAACTTTATTGTTTGCAGATTTGGAAAAAACTTATATACGGTTAATGTTGCTGTGCACCGTGTGGCTTGGATTTATTGGTTTTTTAGATGATTATTTTAAAATCACTTCCCGCAAAAAAGCATTGGCCGCGGGTAAAGCTTATTCCAAAAAGGATTCGGATGGCCTAGCCGGCGTTTCAAAAATAATAGGCCAGATAGGTTTGGGGATTATTATAGGTACAACTTTATACTTCAGTAATAATGTTGTGGTTGAACGTGAATTAATAGGCAAGCAAACTGTTGATTCAACTTTAATGCTCGGTGAAAGAAGGGCTAACGATTCAAACATAGTTGAGCGCAATATAAATGGAATAAGCAGGCGTTTTGCTGAAGTTAAAACACCTATTACAACTATTCCTTTTGTAAAAAGTCATGAGTTTAATTACAGTAAACTCATAAGCTGGATAAGCCCAAGCGCTGAAAAGTTTACCTGGATCCCATACATTCTTATTGTTACGTTTATTGTAACAGCTGTTTCAAACGGCGCCAATATTACAGATGGGCTTGATGGTTTGGCAGGCGGCGTCAGCGCCATTATCGGCGCAGGTCTTGGCATATTTGTTTTTGTAAGCGGCAACTATGTGCTGGCCGATTACCTCAACATCATGTATATCCCTAACCTGAGTGAGCTGATGATATTCGTTGGTGCGCTGGTGGGCGCATGCATTGGCTTTCTATGGTACAATGCTTATCCCGCACAAGTGTTTATGGGCGATACCGGCAGCCTTGCATTGGGCGGCATTATTGCATCACTGGCAATAATTGTGCGCAAGGAATTATTGATCCCTATTTTCTGCGGCGTTTTCCTTATTGAAAATTTAAGTGTGATAATACAGGTAACTTATTTCAAATACACAAAGAAGAAATATGGAGAAGGCAGGCGTGTATTTTTAATGAGCCCGCTGCATCATCATTATCAGAAGAAAGGGTTTCATGAAAATAAAATTGCTGTGCGGTTTTGGATTATAACCATACTGCTGGTGGTAGCATCGATCATTACGTTGAAAGTGCGATAGCTGTCTGAACCAGACGTTTGATAGATTAGGTGATTGACAGGATTAAATATTATATAAGCGCTTATATAATTTGAATAAAAAGGTAAACAAAATTTAAAACATGTCATACAGGCTGGTGATTTTAGGAGGTGGCGAAAGCGGTGTTGGCGCAGCGTTGCTGGGCAGACAACAAGGTTATGATGTGTTTTTAAGCGATGCCGGGTACCTGAATGAAAAATATAAAACCCAATTAAGTGAAGTCAGGATTGAATTTGAGGAAGGCGGCCATACGGTTGATAAAATATTGAGCGCGGATGAAGTGGTGAAGAGCCCGGGCATTCCTGAAAAAAATGAAATGGTGAAAGCCATTCGCGCCAAATCAATTCCTGTTATAAGTGAAATAGAACTGGCCTACCGGTTTAAAGGCGATGCAAAAATTATTGCCATCACGGGCAGCAATGGTAAGAGCACAACCACATCATTAATTTATCATATCTGCAAAACTGCAGGATTGGATTGTGCCTTGGTGGGCAACATTGGTTATTCTTTTGCCAGGCAGGTGGCTGAAAATCCTAAACCATTATATGTGGCTGAAATAAGTTCATTTCAATTAGATGATATAAAAGATTTCAGGGCAGATGTTTCGCTGTTGCTGAACATAACAGAAGATCATCTCGACAGGTATGAATACAAATTTGAGAATTATATAAACAGCAAATTCAGGATAATATTAAACGCAACAAGCAACGACTATTTTATTTATAACGCAGATGATGAGGTAATTACCAATAAACTGAAGCAAATAACATTACACACAAACTTACTACCTTTTTCTATGAACAATGAACCAAACGAAGGCGGCTATATTAAAGGAAATAATATGACGCTGCGCCTGCACGATGAGCGCACCACGTGGAGCGTATACGACTTTGCCCTTAAGGGAAAACATAATCAATATAACACTATGGCGTCATGCATAGCCGCAATGGTAATGGACATACGAAAGGAGAAGATACGCGTGGCTGTTACAGATTTTCAAAGCCTGGAACACCGTATGGAAAGCGTGGCAACCGTGCGTGGCGTAGAGTTCATAAACGACAGCAAAGCTACGAATGTAAACAGCACATGGTATGCACTCGAAAGCATGGAAAAACCCGTGATATTAATCCTTGGTGGCCAGGATAAAGGCAATGACTATAGTTTGATTGAAGACCTGGTGAAAGAAAAAGTAAAAGCTATTGTATGCATGGGAGTTGATAATTCAAAAATCCATAAGGCATTTGATGGATTGATTTCTCCCATCGTTGATACGGCAAGCGCAGAAGATGCTGTGAATGCTTCTTTTCATTTTGCAGAAAAAGGCGATGTAGTGCTGTTAAGCCCTGCCTGCGCCAGCTTTGATTTATTTAAAAATTATGAAGACAGGGGCAGGCAGTTTAAGGAAGCGGTAAAGAATTTATAAACTGGTTCAATATAAGAAGGTGATAAACGATAACGTGTATGATAGATAAAACATTTAAAAGTATAGAAGATGCAATGCAGCCATTCATGGGCATGGGCCGGGAATGGGGCAATAATTTGCATCATCGTGCACGGGGTGATAAATATATATGGAGTGTTGTTGTGCTGCTTGCCATTATTTCTTTACTGGCAGTTTACAGCGCAACAGGTTCGCTTGCTTATAAGTACTATGATGGTAATACGTCTGTGTATTTGTTCAAGCAGCTTGCCTTTATCATAATAGGCGTATTGGTGGTGTTTTTCATGCACCGCGTTAATTATATTATTTATTCAAGGGTGGCGTTATGGTTATATCTTATCTCTATCCCGCTGCTTGTTTATACTTTATTTTTTGGTGTTGAAGTGAATGATGCAAGCCGCTGGATAAGGCTGCCTGTTATTAACCTTACTATTCAAACGAGCGATTTGGCAAGGCTTGCGTTGTTTATGTATTTGTCCAGGCAGCTCAGCCGTAAGCAAAATGATATTAAGGATTTTAAGAAAGGATTTTTGCCATTAATCATACCGGTTGGAATTATCTGTGTGTTGATTATGCCTGCCAATCTTTCAACCGCGATGTTAACCGGGTTAACATCGCTGCTGCTGATGTTTATTGGCCGTGTAAATATTAAACACATACTGCTTGTTTTATTTGTAGCTGCCATTCCCGTTTTATTAATTGTTGCTATTGCCATGTCCACCTATGATGGCAACAGTAATAACAACAGTAATAGCCACAAAACCATCGCCTCTTCCTTAAATTCAATGGGCCGGTTTGGCACATGGGTACAGCGCACTCAGGATTTCATTTATGCGAAAGATGAAGACATTCCTTACCAGGTGCAGCAGCAAAATATTGCAATAGCTAATGGCGGTGTGTTATTTGGTTTGGGCCCCGGCAACAGCAGGCAGCGTAATTATTTGCCGCAGGCTTATAACGATTCCATTTATCCTATTATCATAGAAGAGTATGGTTTGCTGGGCGGGTTATTCATCATATTCCTGTATCTCGTTTTCCTGTTCAGGTGTATAAGGGTATTTAGAAAATGCCCCTATGCATTCGGTGCTTTTCTCGCGCTGGGATTGAGTTTTACGTTGGTAATACAAGCCATTGCAAACATGGCCGTTGGCGTAAACCTTATACCTGTTACGGGTGTTACGTTGCCATTAATAAGTATGGGCGGAAGTTCATTCTTATTCACCTGCGCATCTATCGGAATTATTTTAAGCGTAGCAAGAAATATAGAGATTAATCCTGCGGGTGATGAATTAAATCCGCAGCCAAAAGTAAGTATAGCAGAAGTTGATGATCAAAAGATAAAAGCAAAACAAGAAGCAGAATAAATGAGTGCTGACAGAAATATAGAGGGATATAAAAACACTCCTTTGGAGCATGGTGGTGGCAAGCGTTTCATCATTGCCGGTGGTGGTACTGGCGGGCATATTTTTCCTGCAATAGCTATTGCCAATGCGATAAAAGAATTGCAACCCGGTGCGGAAATATTATTCGTTGGTGCTGAAGGAAAAATGGAGATGGAAAAAGTGCCACAGGCCGGTTATAGTATTAAAGGTTTAACCATAGCAGGTTTTGAAAGAGGCTCTTTGATAAAAAACATATGGCTGCCATTCAAGCTTATTAAAAGTTTTTTACAGGTTAGAAATATCCTGAAAAGCTTTAAGCCGGATGCAGTAATTGGCGTGGGTGGATATTCAAGCTTTCCCGTATTGAAGTCTGCACAGGGAAAAGGTATTCCAACCTTTATTCATGAAAGCAATTCGTTTGCGGGTAAGAGCAATATTCTACTGGGCAAACATGCCACTAAAATTTTTGTTGCATGTGAAGGCATGGACAGGTTCTTCCCTGCAAACAAAATTGAGATTAGCGGAAACCCGGTACGTAAAAGCATTGCAGGCAGCAGCATCAGTAAAGCCGAAGCGCTGGCATTTTTCGGTCTTGAAAGAAAAAAGCCAACCGTGCTGGTTATTGGCGGAAGCCTTGGTGCAAGAAGTATTAATGAAGTAATAGCCAGGCATATAACAGATTTTAACCCTTTAGGCTTGCAGGTAATATGGCAAACAGGTAAAACAACGGCTGCTAAATACCTGTCAAAAGCTAAAGCATTACATAATGTGTGGGCAAATGATTTTATAAATGAAATGGAAAAGGCTTATGCGGCTGCAGACCTTGTTGTATCAAGATCGGGAGCCATGTCTGTTGCAGAATTATGTGTAGCAAAAAAGCCGGTGATTTTTGTGCCCTTTCCTTACGCGGCGGAAGATCATCAAACTGTAAATGCAAAATACCTGGTTGACAGGAATGCGGCATTGATGGTAAAAGATGATATGGTGAGAACTAAGTTGTTTAATGAAATAACCAACCTTGCAAAAGACCAGGCAAAGCAGGAAGCATTGGCCAGTAATATTGCGGCCTTCGCTATAAAAAATGCGGATGAAAAAATAGCAACATCCATATTAAAAATATTGGCGGATAAAAAACAGTAAATGAATGCACCTCATAAAATAAAACAATTTATAAACGTTCCGCCCACTGGCGGAGATGGAGGCGATGTTGTTGTTTACTTTATAGGCATTGGCGGTATTGGCATGAGTGCATTAGCCCGTTATTTTAAAACCAAAGGCGCAACGGTTACAGGGTACGACAGAACAGTTACTCCCCTCACACAGCAACTGGAAGCGGAAGATATTGATGTGCATTTTGAAGAAGATGTAAATATGATTCCGAAAAATGCTGATGTGGTTGTTTACACGCCGGCCATTCCTTCAACCCACAAAGAACTGATTTATTATAAACAAAATAATTATACGGTTGTTAAACGCAGCGATGTGCTGCAATGGATAACTGAAAATTCTTACGATATATGCGTAGGGGGAACACATGGCAAAACAACCGTAACCACCATGATAGCGCACATGCTTCGTGACAGTGGTTATGGTTGCAATGCCTTTTTGGGTGGTATTTCAGCAAACTATCAAACTAATTTCTGGAGCAGCAATAATAATGTTGATGTAATTGAAGCCGATGAATATGACAGGAGTTTTTTAAAACTATCGCCTGATATAGCCGTGATAACAGCCATGGATGCCGATCATCTTGATATTTACGGAACGCTTGAAGAAGTGGAAAATGCTTTTGTGGCATTTACAAAACGCATACATAAAGATGGTTGCCTTATTTCAAAATATGGGTTGAACAGGGCCGGAGATTTAACGGCAACCACACATTATACTTATTGCTACGATAATAAAGAGGCTGATGTGTATGCAGATGATATAAAAGTGGAAAATGGCGCCTATAAATATAATGTGATAAGCAAACACTGGAAGCTGTTTGATGTGGAATTGCATATGGGTGGCTTGCACAATATAGAAAACAGTCTTGCCGCTATAACTGTATGCAAATATTTGAAAATTGATGATAATAAGATAAAAAACGCACTGAAGAATTTCAAGGGTGTGCATAGGCGATTTGAATATGTTTTAAAAAATAGCAAGCATGTTTTAATTGACGATTATGGCCATCATCCTGCTGAAGTAAAAGCCGCCTTAACGGGCGTGCGCAGTTTATATCCGGAAGAAAAGTTGACGGTGATTTTTCAGCCGCATTTATTCAGCCGTACCAATGATTTTGCTGATGAATTCGCGCAAAGCTTAGATATAGCGGACGAAGTGGTCTTGCTGCCCATTTATCCGGCACGTGAAATGCCAATGGAAGGCGTAACCAGCCAGTTAATATTGGATAAAATGCAATTGCCGCAAAAGCAGGTGCTGGATAAAAATGCTATGCTGGATTGGGTAAAGCTATATAAACCGCAACTGGTAATAATGCTGGGCGCCGGAGATATTGATGTATTGGTGCAGCCGGTAAAAGAAATTTTGAAATCATAAATACGAGAAACCTATAAGGTTTCTAAAACCTTATAGGTTTATGTAAATGCAGTAATGAGTGTAAAAACAAAAATAAAAACAATTAGCTGGTCGCTGCTGGGTTTATGCTGCGTAGTGCTGCTTGTTGCTGCCATGAAAGCAAAAGATTCAAAGGCCTGCAGCAATATTGAAATCAGTATTGACGGGGCAACAAAAAATATATTTATTAAAAAGGCTGATGTGGTTCAGGTGCTTAGCAACAGCGGCATTAATGCGGGTAAAGCTTTAGACGATATTGATTTAAAAGCAGCAGAGACAGCGCTTGAAAAAAATGCATGGACAAAAGATGCTGAACTGTTCTTTGATAACCATCAAACGCTGCACGTGAAAATCACAGAACGTGAACCTGTGGCACGTGTGTTTACAGCAAACGGCAGCTCTTTTTACATAGACAGTGCTGGTATGCGCCTGCCGGTAAATGCTAATGCAATGGCAAGGTTGATCGTTTTTACGTCTTTCCCTTCCGATAAAAAGATATTATCGAAGCCAGACAGTCTTGTGCTGGATGATGTGAAACAGATCGCCTTGCATATATCTGCTGATAGTTTTATGAATGCGCAAACAGCACAGATAAATATTACATCGCAGCGTACTTATGAAATTGTACCTGTGGTTGGCGGCCAGGTTATAAGAATCGGCAATGCGGAAAATATTGATGAAAAACTTGCAAGGCTTATGGCTTTTTATAAACAGGTATTCAGCAAGGTTGGTTTTGAAAAATACAGTGTTATTGATGTGCAGTATAAAGACCAGGTGGTGGCGGTTAGAAAAGGTGAAGATTATACCGTGCCTTCTGATACAGCCAGGGCTTTATGGCAGTTAAAACAAAGCGACATAAAACTTAGCAAAGCCTTAACCGATACAACTTATACAGCGCCAATATCAAAGCCTGTAAAAGTGGATGCGCCTGCTGCAATACCAGCTTCAAAAGTTGCGGAAAGAAAACCTGTAGCAAAGAAGCCGGTTGTCAAAGCAAATAAAAAAACAGAAAAGAAAACAAACAGCAATAATAGCAGTAAAAAGCAGCAGGAAAGAAAGCCTAAAGCTGTAATGAAGAAGAAAGGCTGAACGGGTCTTGGTAAAGATTAACGGATTGGAAGGATTATATAATTAAAGTTCTTTAAAAAAATATTTATATACCCTGATGTTCAGGCACCCGCAGTGTGGTTAATGGTGGCTCTTAAACAGAGGCTTCCCGCTCCACTTGTGGAGAGGGAACGAGGGCGAGATCTTTTCTATAACAACAAACAACTAAAACAGAATCTATGAACCAAAATGCAAGCGGCACACAAACTGCGTACGACGATACCGGTATGCCGATTATTGTAGGCCTCGATATAGGCACTACAAAAATTGCTGCAATCGCTGGGCGCAAAAACGAGTATGGCAAGCTGGAAATACTCGGGTTTGGGCGTGCCGATAGTAACGGTGTTCAGCATGGCCAGGTGCTGAATATTGATCAAACGATTAAAGCCATTCAGCAGGCGCTGGCCAACTGCGCAAAAAGTAATCCGGACCTTGAAATTCGTGATGTGTATGTAGGCGTTGCTGGCCATCACATCAAAAGTTTGCAAACACGCGGCGACATTGTTCGCCAGAACGCAGAAACAGAAATTGCACGCTGGGAAATTGACCAGTTGGTGGAAAATCAGCGCAAAACTTTTATTCCTGCAGGCGATCAGATCATTGATGTTATACCACAGGATTTTCATGTGGATAATTATCAAAACATTAAAGACCCTGTTGGTTATAATGGCGTGAAAGTTGGTGCCAACTTCCACATCATTACCGGCGACAGGAATGCGATACGTAATATCTATCGCGCTGTTGACCGAAGCAGTTTAAAAACAAAAGATTTGGTGCTGCAGCCCTTGGCTTCATCAAGCGCCGTAATGAGCGATATTGATATGGAAGCAGGCGTTGCCATACTCGATATAGGCGGTGGCACAAGTGATCTTGCGGTTTTTTATGATGGTATTTTAAAACACACTGCTGTTATACCGTTTGGTGGTGAAAACATAACGAACGATATACGCATGGGTTTGGGTGTATTGAAAGCGCAGGCTGAGGCCATGAAGGTGCAGTTTGGTACGGCGTTAGCCGATGAAGCAAAAGCCAATGCCTATATTACCATACCTGGAATAAAAGGCATGGCGCCAAAAGAAATAAGTGTAAAGAACCTTGCGGCTATCATACAGGCGAGAATGGGCGAGATACTGGATTTTGTGACGTATCATATAAAGCAGATTGGATTGGATGCACGTGCGTTAAATGGTGGTATTATTTTAACTGGCGGCGGTTCTCAGTTAAAACATCTTATACAGCTTACAGAATACTGCACCGGTATCAATGCACGTATCGGTTATCCTAACGAACATCTTGCGCCCAATCATATAGATGAATTAAAGAAACCTATGTATGCAACCTGCATTGGTTTAATACTAAAAGGTTATAATGATTATGAACACAAGCGTAAAGAGTTTGATAACAGGTTTAAGAAAGTTGAAGTGCCTGAAGTATTGAAAAAAGAAGATTTGCCGGTGAATGGAAAAGAAGAGAAGAAAGAAAAAGTTGACACTTCAAAACGCAAGGGCTTAAACAACTTCTGGGATAAATTTAAAGACAGCCTGATTGATATGTTTAAAGAAGAAGATGATAAGGAGATAAAATAGTTGCCAGTTGTGAGTTGTCAGTTGTCAGTGGTTGCTGAAAGTTGAAAACTCAAACTGAGATGAAAATTTAAAAAAGTTCATTCCATTAAATTCAAAAAGAGCTCGAAGCTCGTGGCTGACAGCTCACAGCTTAAAAAACTTACTAACCACAAAAACGAAAACGTATGATACATTTTGATTTGCCAAAGCAAAAATCATCCATAATAAAAGTGCTTGGCGTTGGAGGCGGTGGCAGCAATGCAGTAAATTTTATGTATGCTCAAAATATTGAAGGCACAGACTTCATTATATGTAATACAGATGCAAAGGCTTTGGAACAAAGCGAAGTACCAAATAAAGTGCAGCTCGGGCCGCATTTAACACAAGGCCTTGGCGCAGGCGCCAACCCTGAAGTTGGCCGCAATGCAACAGAAGAAAGTTTAGAAGAAATAAAACGCATTTTGGAAGTAAATACCAAAATGGCTTTTATATGCGCCGGCATGGGTGGCGGAACAGGAACCGGTGGTGCGCCCATCATTGCTCAGGTTTGCCGCGATATGAACATCTTAACCGTTGGTATAGTTACAACACCATTTGGCTTTGAAGGCCCGCGCAGGTTGTTGCAGGCAGAAGAAGGTATTAAAAGATTACAGCCTTATGTTGATACATTGCTTATCATCAGCAATGATAAACTGCGCATGCAATATGGCAATTTAAAAATGAAAGAAGCATTTAGCAAAGCTGATAATGTATTGGCAACTGCCGCTAAATGTATCACCGATATTATTAACAGCCGCGGCCATATTATAGTTGACTTTGCTGATGTATGCACCGTAATGAAAAATGGCGGTGTTGCCATCCTTGGCAGTTCTGCCGTTGAAGGCGAAAACCGTGCACAGAAAGCTATTGAAGAAGCATTGAATTCTCCGTTGCTGAATGATAATGATATACGCGGTGCTAAATGGATACTGATTAACATCAACAGTGCAGAAGGTGAATTTGAATGCACGATGGATGAGCTCGAAATCATCAACAGCTATCTGCGCATGCAGGCAGGCGAAGCCACCGATGTAATTGTTGGTATGGGTTACGATCCTTCACTCGAAAGAAAGATCGGCATTACTTTAATTGCAACAGGCTTTGAACAAAAAGATCCGGTGGCTGCATTGCACAGGGAAACAATGCCTGCAAAAAAAATGGAGAAACCAAAAGAAGAAAAGATCATATTAACGCTGGATGTTGAAGGGCAAAAGAAAGCTGAAGCGCCAAAGCCGCAGGCTGCTCCTGAAAAAGATGTGTATGCGCCCACTTTATCTGAGCCTGTTAATGAAGTGCCTCATGTGATTGCCCCATCTCCGGTGCTTGATATAAAAGATGAAACGCCGCTGCATTTTGAACTTGAAATTCCGGAAACAAAAAATGAAGAAGTAAAACCTGTTGTTGAAGAAAAAGAAGAAGTGGAAGAAACACCTTCCATTCTCAATATGCTGTACGAAGAAAAGCATGCAGAAGAGCCGAAGCCTTCCACAAACTTCTTAAATAAACCATCTTCTATTTATGCGCAGCCGAATGAAACACGTGCAGAAGCAAAGAAGGAGGAACCAAAAAAGGAAGAGGTTAAAAAGCCGAAGCAACAACCTTTATTTGAAGAGGAAACAATTGAGTTCGATGTGGTAATAAAAGATGAAGCGCCTGTAAAATCAACGCCGGCAGCCGTATTCAATCTGCCTTCCAACGATGAAGAGGAAGAGCAGAAACGCCGCGCTGAAGAACGCATACATAAGCTGCGTAACCTTTCTTACAATATGAATTCTATGGATGGCAATAATGAATATGAAAATGTTCCGGCTTATGTGCGCCGTAACCTTGAATTATTCGGCAACAATAAGCTTACTACGGTAGAAGATTTTTACAGCAAGGTAGCAGTTAAGAAAGACGATAACAATAACACACAAATTTCAACCATCAATACTTTTCTTGATGGAAAGAAGCCAGACTAAGCGATTGGCATAGAGTTTTAGTTGTACTTCCCTTCCGCTTTTGCGGGAGGGATTTTTTTATGTAACCGGCAGCGGTTATTCAATCATCTTCGTTGTGTCACTCCCTTGTACTGCAGGTTTTTCATGGCAGCGTTCAGTTTGCTTCTGTCTTTGCTTCATGAAAGATCAAAAAGATGATGCGATGAATATTGCAATCTTATTATGGAAAGCTGCAAAAGTTTCATCTCAATAATAAAAAATTTATGGCCGATATTTTACCTGCTCAACATCCGCATAAAGCCGGTGTCCGCAAAACAAAAAAAGCTTCCTTACGCGTTGACCTTACGCCCATGGTTGACCTTGGTTTCCTGCTGATTGCTTTCTTCGTTTTTACAACAACCATTCAGCAATCCACCTCCATGAAGCTTGCTTTACCCGATGATACAAAACCTGCATCGCCATCACTCATCCCTGAAAATAAAACACTGAATATACTGTTAGGTGCAAACAATGATGTGCATGTTTACAATGGAACACAACTTAATAATGAAAGAAATATTGGCAGCAGCACCACTGCATTGCGCAATGCTATTCTTGATAAAAAAGCTGCCGTAAGAAAAGATTATGGAACAGATGCCGGTATGGTGGTTTTAATAAAGCCAACGCCTGCATCAACTTATGCAGATGTTATACATGCATTGGATGAAATGCTTATCTGCAATATAAAAACCTATGTATTGATGGATGCCGGTGATGATGAATTAAAAATGATAAATGAATAAGCCGTGAAGGAAAGTGTTGTTAACAAACATTGCAATTAAACGTTGGATTATATATTTGATATATCTAAACGTTTTGCATGAAAAGAATATTTGTATTAGCCCTTGTATTAATAAGCATTGTTTCAAATGCGCAAAAAGCAGATGTTAAGCTGCAGCAACAAATTACTGAACTCATAAAAGATTTTCATGGTGATATAGGTATTTATGTAAATGATTTGAAACATCATAAAACTGTAAGTATAAACGCGGATACTGTTTTTCCAACCGCCAGCATTGTAAAGATTTCCATTCTTACCGGTATTATGAATAAGATTCAGCATGGCGAACTGGATTATCACCAGCGCTTATTATACACTGATTCATTGTATTATAGTGAAGGCGATGATATTCTTTCCAACTTTAAAGACAGCACCACCATTGAATTAAGTAAAGTAATGATGCTGATGCTAACGATAAGTGACAACTGCGCAAGCCTTTGGCTGCAGGGCCTCGCAGGCGGCGGCTTAACGATAAATGCATTGCTTGATAGTTTAGGCTATAAAAACACAAGGGTAAACAGCAGAACGCCCGGCAGGGAAAATTACCGTTCCCAATATGGCTGGGGACAAACAACGCCCCGTGAAATCGCGACTATTATGAATGATATTGTTGATAAGAAACTTATCAGCAAAGAAGCCAGCGATAAAATGCTCCGCCTGCTTGGAAGACAATACTGGGATGAAGAAGCGATGAGCCAGGTACCGGCAGGCGTTTTTGTGGCCGATAAGAATGGCGCCGTAGATGAAAGCCGCAATGAAGTGCTTTATGTAAATTGTAAAAACCCTTATATATTTTCCATTTTTACAAAGAATAACAAAGACACAAGCTGGAATGCCGATAATGAAGCATGGGTGCTTACAAGAAAATTATCCGCACTTTTATGGAAGCATTTTAATAAGGGTTAAAGTGAATTATACTCTAAATAAATTTTTTTAGTAATTGCAGTTAATCAGCTGCAGTAAATGGTAAACAATAATTCATTCTGATATTATTGTTATTGAATATAACCTGCTCCGCAGAGCAGATTTAAAATATTTTTCATGCAATCATCTGCATAAATCAACAAAACCTGCAGGCTGCAACTGCAAATACAAATTTTGAAAAATTATTTTTAAACCGCTTTTCAGGATTATTATTTATTTTAGATATTGTAACCCAAAAACTATAATCCGAAAACCAAATAGATTTCCGTTTAAATAAGATCCTGGATCATATCATAATACCTAATACGGTTTTCACAAATATTGTATATGAAAATTTACCCCCCCCCCCGCCTATTAATAATTATAGTAGCTGTTTTTTGTACCATAACCCTGTTCTGCGCAATGATAAGGTTCCGTTATTTTTACCACGACGATGAAATGATTACCCTTCGTTATGTACATAATTTTTTAGATCATAAAGGACTAAGATGGAACATGGGTGAAAAAGTGGAAGGATATACCAACTTTCTTCACCTGGTATTATCTTCATTTGTAGTCTGGAGTACCGGCGACTATCTGCTTGCACCTAGGATTGTAAACTTTATTTTCTTTAGCCTCATGATATTTTTTGCCTGGTGCTTATTCATTAAAAGATTTTCAGGTACAAAAGCAAAGCGCATGCTTTTGCTGATGATGTTTTTATTGATTGCTGTCACCTATCCGGGAATGATCATCTGGATATATGGCGGTTTGGAAACAGTTACGTATGCTTCCATCTTGTTCATGGCTTTTTCTATCCTGCTTTATTTACCTGTTACAGTTAAGAACAGTATTTTTTCAGGGTTCCTATTTGCTGCCGCTGCAATGACGAGGCCTGATGGGGTGCTGCTTTTTGGGCTATGCGCAGTTTACCTGTTTATAATGAATATAAGCCTTAAAAACTGGAATTGTTTTTTTGTTTTCACCATAACATTTGCTGCACTTTTCGGCAGTTATTTTTTAAGCCGTTATTATTATTACGGGCAATTGCTTCCTAATACTTTTTATGCCAAAACAAATTTTACTTTAGAAAAACTGCATAAAGGCTGGTTATATGCAAGCCGGTTTGCTGCCTCTATTATATTGGTGATTGTAACAATTAGCCTTCTGTTGTGGAAAAACATTGCTGCCAAAACACTTAATGCCAAGGCAACATTGCTTTTATTATCAATAGTACTTTATGCAGGTTATATTATTATTTATGGCGGCGATCACATGCTGGGCTTCAGATTTTTAGTGCCCCTGATTCCGCTCATTGCATTGCTTTGTTCTGAGTTGGCAAGCAGGTTATCTATGCGCAGCATTGTAACAGCAACACTGCTTTTAGCAGTTAATGTAACCTTCATTTATATATATGATCAACAGGAATTCAGAAATGCAACAGTAACAGACCCCGCAGCATTTAATGGAGCGCTTGTTGGAAATTACCTGCAAACGATATTGCCGAAAGGTCAGCTCATTGCTACCAACTCGGCGGGCGCCATTCCTTTTTTTGATAGTAATCATACATTCATTGATATGCTTGGATTGTGCGACACAACTATTTCGCACCGTAAAAATATTCCGATGCTGGCACCGTGGCAACATGTTCCCGGGCATGAAAAAGGAAATGGAAATTATGTTTTAAGCCATCAGCCTGATATCATCATACTGGGCCCTGCCCAGGGTACTGATAATAAGCCATGGTTTCTTTCTGATGCGGAGATACTCAGTAACCCTTTGTTCCGTAAAGAATATAAAGAGCAGCAAGTTAATATACCCGTTAGCTCTCTTAAATTAAATTCTTTGGTAGTATTCCGGCAGAAACCTGTTGCAGATAGCCTGACTTTCATTTATTATAAGCACATTATAACTAAGAAAGAATAAGAGTTATTTCTTAGTTATAATGTTATCATCTTTTTAGCTGAATTATTGTTTGGTTTGAAGCACGCTGGGAGAGCGCCATCCGAAATTCAGATATATAGCTTCTACAGAAGTTCATGAGTTTACCTGTTTATTTTTTTAATAATACTTAAAGCACACAAGTAAAAGAGAATACCTTTATCAATCTGGATAATAGTTGAATAATGTATGTTGCTTTGCACTGCCGGCTACGCGGCATGAAAATTATTTCAAAATAAAAAGTTCAAATCTTTTGAAAAATGTTTCAGCAAATTAAAACCTATTATAAAACACTTGTTCCGGCTATTACAGATGAAAGCTGGAATGCCATGGAAGAATACCTGACTATTCAGCATTTGAAGAAGGGCGATTTTTTTATCAGGAAAGGAGAGATATGCCGCCATGTATGTTTTATAAATAAAGGGTTGATGCGTTTATTTTACCTTGAAGACGGTAAAGAAATATGCACCGCTTTTATAACTGAAAATGATTTTATAAGTGAATATGCAAGCTTCTTAACCCATACGCCGGCTGCGCAATACATGGAAGCTCTGGAAGACTGCGAACTGGTAAACCTTTCTTTTAGCAACATGCAGAACCTGTATAAACAATATCCTGTGTTTGAAATATTCGGAAGAAAGATTGCTGAATATCTTTACTTATTGCTTTCAAAGCATAACACCATGTTACGCGCCTATACACCCGAACAACGCTACCAGTTTCTGCTTGATGAAGAACCTGGATTAATACAGCGCGTTCCTCAATACATGATTGCTTCCTTTATCGGCATTACGCCTGAACATTTAAGCCGCATAAGAAATAAGCGCTGAGATCACGGACATAAAATGCTTGCCGTTGTATTTGAAATTTTTTCGTGGATTATTATTTATTGATAAATATCAACGAAAACAAGTTGCAGGTAAAAGAAATTTGTAGAACAAATTACAGCTATGCACACGGAACAAATATTTACTGCAGCAAATATGCTTGCAATGGCAGGATGGATCATTCTTATTTTTCTTCCTTTCTGGCAGGCTTCTGATAAGTTTATAATAAGTATCATCATAACGCTGATGGCGCTTGTTTATACCTGGCTCATGTTTACAACATTTAAACCTGCAGATATAGAAAGTTTCAGTTCACTAAGCGGTGTAAAGAAACTTTTTGAAAACGATAAACTGGTGGTTGCGGGCTGGGTTCACTACCTCGCTTTTGACCTGCTTGCAGGTATGTTTATTAAAAACAACGGCATTCGTTATAATATCAATCATTGGTTGCTGGCACCCTGCATGCTGCTTACATTTTTGTTTGGCCCTGCCGGGTTGCTGTTATTTCTCATCATAAGATTGATAAAGACAAAGCACTACTTCCCCGGGAACTTTTAGATCATCTTAAAAATATATAAAAATGAAAGCTTTTTTAGCAGAACTAAAAAGGCGCAATACCTTATTGTATTGGTATGGCGTACTTTCCTTCGTTGGAGCATTTGTATGCATATTAATGACACAATTGTCAGATACGATTGTACTGGGCATAAATGCATGGATAAAACCGGCCAAATTTTTTATTTCAGTTGCTTTATACTGCTGGACAATGGGCTGGATCATGCACTATTTAATAGCGCAACATAAGGTAAAAAAATTCTCAAAAATGGTGCTGCTTGTAATGACCTATGAACTTTTTGTAATTACCTGGCAGGCAGCCAATGGCAGGCTTTCGCATTTCAACACGACTACTATATTTTACAGGCTGTTGTTTATATTCATGGGCGTTGCCATTTCTGTATTAGCAGCATGGACAGGCTATATAGGCTACCTGTTTTTTAAACAGAAAAAATTTATGGTTCCAGATGCTTATATATGGAGCATACGTTTAGGGATAATATTGTTTGTAATATTTGGTTTTGAAGGCGGCGTAATGGGCGTGCATCTTGCGCACACCGTTGGTGCGCCCGATGGAGGAGAAGGCCTGCCTGGAATAAACTGGAGTCAACGCTACGGCGATTTACGCATAGCGCATTTTTTTGGTATGCATGCTTTGCAAATACTACCGTTGTTTGGTTTTTTTATCGCTAAAAGCGCACGCATCGTCCAGGTTTTTGCGGCTGTATATTTTCTTCTTACCACTTTACTTTTTATACAGGCCGCCATGGGTATTCCATTATTGTTCTGATGTACTCTTATAAAAGGAAGAAGAAAAGCAGGGATGTGATAAGAATAATGGTTGTATAAATTTTAATAAAAAAATGATGCAATAAAATTGCTTGCAATTTTATTGCATCATTAGTCTAAATTATTTTGCAACGTTCTGAAATTTCAGGTTGTCGTATGTAAAAAACTCTCATGAAATATACCCTTTTAATAAGTATTGTTTTATTGATAATAGTATTTTTTTCTTCTTGTGAAAAGGATAATGATTTAACCGGAGATTGTTTTTCAGATGTACCAACAGTAAGGCAAATAAAGAATCAGCCGGCAGTTGTAAAATCAGCAGGAGGAAGTTTTTATATAATAGAACAAGGCTCTATCGACAGTAAATTAAATCCTTGTAACTTAAAAGAAGATTTTCAGATTGATAATCTCCAGATAACAATTAGCGGAGATGTTAAGGCAACACTTCAAGGCGGGCCGGGACCTTGCTGTACAGAAGATTTTGTTATTACCAAAATTTCAAAATAACTATTGTTTGTTCTTTAAAAAGAGAGAGTTGCATTGATTGTTTTATAACATCACGCTTCCTTTCTTTTTTGAAAAACAATAAATATCAGCAGTATTAAAGCGATGGCAACAGCATAACTGAAACCTAATTGTTCCTGGTTTTGCGCCTGTATGGTTGAAGCAACGGTGTATGCCAGCAGTGAAGTAATAATGTAATTGCCGCCTGAAGTAACGCCCGCCGCAAGCCCGGCCATGTTTGGGAACATCGTAAGATTGCGCGTAAAATAATTGGTGAAATTAAACCCGCTCATAAGATGAATGATCCCGGCAAAGGCAATCAATGTATAAATATTGCTGCCAAAATAAGCTGCAGCAATCATTGATATCACCATTATTATTTGTGCAAGAATAGCAATGAACGTTTTCCTGAACAATGGTTTATGAAGATTGGCTTTGGCAAGAAAACCGCCGCACATCCATGCAAGGCCCAGCACAAGCGCCGCATAACCTGCAGCTACCGGGCTGTAACCCATACGATGTTCAAGAATGAAGGCACCGCTTAAACCATAAATCATTACTACGCCAAAGGATATGCCTGCCATGCCCATGCCCACGAGAAATGCCGGTGTGGTAAGCAGCACTTTATAAGAAGCAAGCACATTTTTTATTTTGAATTTTGAAAAATTATTCAGCGTTTCACCGGAGTAAAAAATTTCGCAGATAAATATCAGGCCGCTGTATATCCCGAGAAAATAAAAGTTGGCACGCCAGCTGAAGAAATGTTCCAGGTAGCCGCCTATGTAAGGTGCCACAATCGGCGCCATACTCCATACGATAGTAATAATGCTGATATAATATTTACGTTTTTCTCCTTCATACACATCCACAAAAAATGCTCTTTTTGCCACAGCAATAAACCCGATATTAATGCCTTGTATAACACGCAGCAAAATGATCGTATCTATATTATTGGATGTGGCAATGAAAAAGGAGCTCGCTGAAAATAATACAAGCGAGATCATGCTTAAAACATACCGGCCATACATATCCAGCAGGCTGCCAACAAAGAACTGCGAAACGCCATAGCTGATTAAAAACGACGATAAGGTTAATTGCACCTGTTGTTCGCTTACATGCAAACCGGTAGCCATGTGCGGCATCGAAGGCAAATAAATATCCGTTGCCAGGCCTGCCAGTGATACGAGGATGTAAGAGAGAACGGTTGCTTTGGGTTTATGATGATCTTTGAGATATTGAACTTTCTGCATAAATGTAATAAGAATGCGCTGCAATGGCTGCGTTGCAGGTAATGCAGCTTTGCAACGTAAAACAAAATAAAAGATATAGAAGTGTACAAAAGCATTGTGCTATTTCCCGGTTGTGCCTGCAAATAAAATATACGTGCATTAATGCGCGAACATTCACGCTGCCTTTACTTCCAAAGACGGCTGCATTAATTTCTTTTTTTCTTTCTTTTGTTTGGCAAGATTAATCAGCAATACGCTGGTTAATATTACCGCAAGACCCGTAAGCTGCAGCAGGCTTACATGTTCGCCTGCAAACAAAACGCCCAGCAATACGGCCACCACAGGGTTTACATAAGCATAAGTGCTTACCTGCGTAGCCGGCCTTACACCTAATAACCAAACATAAGCGCTGTATGCCGCCAGCGAGCCCATGGTTATAAGGTATAATACAGACAGCCATGCATCAGTGCTTACCTGTTGCCATTGAAAACCTTTCCATTCATTGGTAACAAAACTGAAAATAAAGAAGGCCACACCTGCAGCAATTAATTGCCACATTGTATTAACAGTTACACTGCCACTGCTTTTATATTTTGCATATAAAGAGCCGCCTGCCCAGCACATGGAACCAATTACCAAAAGGGCAAGGCCTGCCACCTGCAACATGCTGCCGGTGTTAGAGACTGCCGATGATACGCGTTCGCTAAAGAGTAACACCACACCTGTGAAGCCAACGATCAATCCAATAATGATGGCTTTGCTGCGAAGGTTTTCATGCCATTTGGGTTTATCAAGTAATACAAACCATATAGGCGCTGCAGAAACCAGTACGGCAACAAGGGAGCTTGCTAAGTTTTGTTCAGCCCATATAACGGCGCCGTTTCCAATAAATAACAGTAAAAAGCCGCTTACGGCTGCAATTTTAATTTGATGAAAATTCCAGAGTTTTTCTTTTTTGTAAATACACCAGGCCATTAGTAACAGGCCTGCTATCAAAAATCGAATGCCCCCGATAATAAACGGCGGAATATCGTGTACTGCTTTCTGTATAAAAAAATACGTGGAGCCCCATACCAGGTAAACCGTGATAAAGGCAATAATTACTAATAAAATCGGTGCTTCTTTTTTTACGGTTGCTTTCATAACAAATGCTTTCTTCGGTTAGTGAAATATAATTGCTCATAACAAATAATCCCGGCTGCTGCTATGTTTTATCTTTTTGAGGCAGCACAAGCTGGTGATCTTCCTTTACTGTTTCCAATACAATGGTTGTTTTTGTGGACAGGATATTCGGTATTTTCCGCAGGCTGTTCCGCATCAGTTTCATTAATCCTGCAGAATCGGCTGTGCGTACCTTAACGAGATAACAATCTTCGCCTGCCACGTGATGCACTTCCTGCACTTCGGGAATTTCTGCCAGTCTTTTTGCCGTATCTGCGGAACAGGTAAAGCCTTCCTGTGATTTAATAAAAATGAATGCCAGTAATTTTTGCTGTACCGCATCGGGGTTTATTACGGCATTGTATTGCGTGATCACTTTTTTCTGCTCCAGCTTTTTCACCCTCTCCAGTACAGCCGATGGGGCCATATTCACTTCACGGGCAAGGTCAGCATTGGAAATGCGGGCGTTACTCTGAATAAGGTTAAGTATTTTAATGTCGGTGTCGTCCAGTATTACATCCATCAGACTAATTTTCTGTAAAATTAAAAACATTCAGAATAAAATTCGATATATTTTTTTTATTAAGAATTATGTTCTGATTTTTTTGATATTAAAGATTGATGGAGCAGTATGCCTGCATGGCAGGCGGCACCCTGGTTTTTGGGGATAGCGTTTGTAATATTACAAATGGCACCCTAACTTTTTAGGATAGGGTTTGCACTTAAAATGACGGGGTGAATTGTCCCAACGACAATTGTTTTGTATAAGATTAATTGGCTGATTTTAAATAGTGATTTTTTGCATGTGATCGTATTATATTACATAAATTAGCGTGTTGGTGGCTATACAATTGACACCTCAATAAATTTAAACACTTCGTAAAATGCCATGGGACTATTCCATCTATCCAGACCTCACAGAAAATCAAGAGTCATGCTTTAAACTTTCCGGGGAAACTTTGTATATGATACAAATGGCAGAAAATGCAATCAAAATCTGTAGCATTTTCGTATTTCACAAGGACGACGAATTTATTTATGAAAACCTATTTTCCTATGAAGAAAAAGTTAGAAACAAAACATTAGGACAGCTATTACATGGCGTGAGAGCTAAAACAGAAATTCATACAGATTTTGACAATATTTTGATTAAGTTTTTAAAAGACAGAAATTTCTTTGCCCATTCATTATTTAATGACCCAAACTACAGTCTTTCGTCAGACGACAATTGTGCTAAAGTCAAAGACTTTTTATTAGAGTTACAAGATTACGCATGGAATGTTCAAAATGTTTTTCTGGGCAGTTTAATTACTTGGGCTAAAGAAACCGGCGTTTATGAACACTTGCCCGAAAGCCTAAAGACAAACAAACATTTACAGCAGGTAGAACAAAAAGGATTTTCACGTCTATTTGAAAAAAATGATACCATATCTGTTGAATTCAGAAAACACAAACCGTAAAAATAGAAGTACAGCCACCAACAAAAGGTTTGCCGCAAGGCTGGCGGACGTAATAACAATCGGCAGTTGTACTACTATCAACTAATATCGGGCTTGACTGAATTCTATTTGGCTTTTAGTGGTTAACTTCAACATCAGTTTTTCAATAGGGCTTCAGTTGCCGGGCAGATAGTTATAAAATACCAGCCCTGCGGCAAGCCTTAAACGTTGCCTGCTATTTAATTGACCCTCTACACTATGACAGTTGATTTTATTGGACATGGATTTGGTGCAGACCCAAATAGAACAGTTGCTAATTATTTAAGAAGTTCATTTGGTGACCCTAACTATGACATCTTTCAGGGGTTCATTGCCTATGCATCATTGTCAGGAATCCGCATTTTTATAGAAAAAATAAAAGAAAGGAAAGACTGTTTTAGGGAGATTGTCTTTTATATCGGAATTGATGACAATGGCACTTCAGAACAAGCGTTAAGGCAACTATTAGAATTAGAAATACCAACATTTATCTACCATAATCCTATAAAAATACCAAGAGCAATCTTTCATCCTAAAATTTATGTTTTTAAAGGTGATAAAGCACATCGAATTATTATTGGCTCATCAAACGTAACAAAGCCCGGACTATTAACAAACGTAGAATCATCAGTTTTGATAGAATTTATCGGAAATGATTCAGCGGGGATAAAAATTTTAAACCAAATCGAAGAACACTTTAAAGATTTGATTCAAAAATCTCATAATAATCTTGCGAAACTCACTAAGGAGAATTTGGATAAATGGATTTCAGAAGGACTTTTGTATGACGAGGAAAAACTATTCGCAGGCGAGGACTTTATTCCTCCAGAAGCCCCCAAAAATGATAACGAAGAAAATTTCTTTAAGCCTATACCATTAGAAGAAATCAGCATTGACGAACTAGAAGATATTGAAACCGAAACGGACGTCAGGATTCGTAATCGGAGGATTGTAATAACTGAAAGGTATTTAGCTAATTGGCATATAGGATTTGAGAAGTTTAAAAACTATCTAAAAGAAAATAATACTCCTTTAGTTCCTAGGGATTACGAAGACAGGAGTTTTTATCATTGGTATATAAAGCAAAAAGTTCTTTATAAAACCAATTTAATTCCAACAGAGCATTTTGAATTACTTGAAGAGGCTGGCTTTTATTTTGATGATAGCAATAAATTAAGACACAGAATAACATGGGAAATAAATTTCGAAAAACTAAAAGCATACCATAAAGAAACAGGTCTTTCTTATGTGGAAGACAAAATGGACAATACTGATGAATTAACATTTCTTGCAAGGTGGTGCACAAGACAACGACTGTACAAAAGAGGAATACGCAGAACACTTGAACCATACCAAATAGAAAAGCTTGATAGTATAAATTTTCCTTGGGAATTGCCTAATAATACTTTATCGAATGCAAGAAAAGATGATGTGACTTGGCTAAATAACTTGGCGAGATATTCGGAATTCAAGAAGAAATACAGAAGGGAGCCATTGAAAAATGGTGAAGTCGCAGAAGAGTCATTTTTAGGAACTTGGTGTAATAGTCAAAGTACAAATTACAAAAGGAAAGTGCTGTCAATGACAGCCGAAAGAATCGCTCTTTTGGAAGGTGAAGGTTTTATCTGGGATAGAGAGCAACATAAATTTGAACTTAGTGTAGAGCGTCTTTTATATTACTTTAAAGAAAAAGGAAATTTTGATGTTCCGTTGAATTATGTTGGAGACCCTAAATTAGGAGGCTTTGTCTATAGAGTAAGAACAAGAGGAACAACACCTGAGCGTAAACAAAGATTAGAGATATTAGGCATGACCGGAGTAAAATTAGTCGGTGAGAGGAAAAAAAGTGGGAAAAAGAAAAGCTATATCACTAGAGAATGGATGATTAACTATGAGAAACTAAAATCTTTGAAGGAAGCAGGAATTGATGTTAATAAAATAGACCGAAATTATATTGATAAAGAAATAGGCAATTGGCTTTATAACCAAAGAAGAAGATTTAAAAAAGAAGAATATTTGGAGCAAGCTAATCTTCTGAAAGGACTTGGAATTATTTTTCTATCTGAAGACAGATATGAAATTGAATGGAATGTATATTACGAGATGCTTGCAGAACACAAAGCAAGAAAAGGGCATTGCTTTGTTAAAAAGTCTTATGACGAGGACTTGCATGACTTTGTAGTTAGACAACGACTTGCTTGGAGACAAAAATGGAAATCGCTTACTCCTGAAAGAATTGAAAAGCTTGAAAAATTAGATTTTCAGTGGATAGTAAATTCATCCCCTGGGACAAAACAGCAGGCAACAATGCATCCTATGTACCAATGTCATTGAGGAGACTACGAAGTAATATGTATTAATTTATTTTCTTTTGAAAGAGAAAGATTGAATGAAGTGTAATCTGTAATCAACCTTCCCCCTTCCCAGCTCAGCGAAGTGTTCGGGTGTCTCGGCGAAGTTTGCAACTTCGCCGCATTTATATTAAAGTTTGTAACTTTTCTTCCGTGTAAAACTTATATCAAAAGAAAACCTCCGCCACCGCTGGTGTTCTTCACCAACGGCTTCTACTATTATTTAGTGAATTCAACTTTTAATCCTTTTTTCCTTTTTTATTTTCTGTAATTTGAAAACTTATATTTTGCTTTTGCCGGTAAGCTACCGGTTCATTATTCTGGATGGCCGGTTGCCAGGCAGGGGCATTTGAAATAATGTTGAAGGCTTCTGCCGCGCAGGCTGTGCAATGGCCGGGGTCTGAATCAATTTTTACATCTGTTATTGAACCATCAGGGCTGACAACAAAAGCCACCGTAACTGTATATAAACCCGGCGGCATTCCGGACTTGCTCACGGCACGGGCGTCCAGTTTTTTCTCAAGGTATTTATTCCAGGAGCCTTTAAATTTTGCTTCCTGTTCCACTACAAAACCTGCAATTTCTTTCCCGTTCTCATCCCAGCCCTTCTGCTGCGGCACCCCGCCTGAATTATAAGCAATAAACGATTTTTTCTTTCCATCTTTATAATAATAAGTTTTATCCGTTATCAGCCCGTTTACATAATTGCAGGTGGTATTTAAAGTGCCATCTTCCAGGTAATTATCAAATTTCCCAACCGGTTTAAGCAGGTCATCATCTGCAAAATCCCCTTCCGACTGCAGTTTATTATTGCTGCTGAAGTACGTAACCACATGCCACAGGTTGTTATGTTTTGTTTTAACGCTGTAAATAAAAGCGCTGTCTTTTGTTGTAAGCTTTCCGCTCTTGCTTGTATAAATTACAGACGAGTCGGTTTGAGCTGAACAAATAAACGGGAATGCCAACGCAACAATTAAGGATTTATGTTTCATGAAAAAAATTTAGCCATTAAAATTACTGCCAGTTACTCACCCACACAAAATAAGGCCGGTAAGTATCTGCATTTTTAATTAAGCCCTGCGCAGTTTGTGAATTGGAACAATAACCCACGAGCAACCTGCCGTTATCAATAAACTGCGGGTGTGCTTTTGCGTTGTACGTCCATACATTAAAATTGCCGATTTTTTGCGGCGTGGTATAAACAAGCCTTTTTCCTGTAAACGGACCAACAGGGCTGGCTGCATCCCACAGGTAAATATCGGGCCCGAGCAGGTTTTCCTGCGACAAAAGATATTGTTTACCCTGGTATTCAAAGAAGGAAAACCCTTCGGATACGCCACCCTGAACGCGTACACTTTGACTGGCATTTTTTACCCATGCCGTGCCATTCCAGTATTTAATATTGAAGGGATTTGATTTTGGAAACCGTGCCACATGAATAAACTTATTGTATTTCGTGCTTTCGGCGCCATATAAATAAACAAAGCCGTCGCTGCTCTCATAAGCATCGCCGGCCCAGTTTACCAGCGTGTCTTTTGAAAAAGGTACAATTTGTTGTATGGATAAAGAGGGATAATTTAAAATGGCTACATCTACGCCCGTTACTTTAAAGTCGAATGCGCCACTGCCGAAAGCAACTATTTTATCAAGAAATATATAGAGTTTGGTTTTATTGGGATTCATAATTGTATAAACAGGCCAGTAGAAGCTATCGCCTTTAGCCTCAAAAAAAGGTTTTGGGTTTTCTTTTGTGCCGCCATAATAGGTTTTAAAATTTCCGCCATCGGCATCCATTGTTGTAACCTGGTTATGAATAAATCCAACAACAGGGCGGTGCCTGTCGGCATAAACCGTATCAAGAAAAGAATCTCCCCATAACCAAAGTGAACGGCCATCAGGCAATTTGTAAGATATGGCGCCGTCGCCGCCCGTCCATCCATTACCATATCTTGTAAAAACACTATCCCAGTAAACAGCTTCAACTGCATCGGCGGCCTTTGCTTCAGCGATGTCGGAACCGGTTACGGCACTTGTTTTTATTTCTTTTTTACAGGAAAAGAGTAAGGCACTCAGAAGCAGCAAGGTTATATTTCTCATGTGTGGTTATTTAGTAGCGAATCAAATATAAGAAGCAAAAGGAATAATGTATGCTGATTGATGTAAGTAATATATCTTATTGGTTGCGCTGCAAAATCTTTACCTGCTGTCCAGCGATTTCATAAATGCAACAACCGCCTTTATTTCTGCCGGTGTAAGATTCAATTTTTCTGAACTTAAACTTTGATTGAGTACCTGCAAACCTTCTCCAACGCCGCCGCCATTGTTATAAAACTCCATTACCTCTTCCAGCGTCTCATAAATGCCGTTGTGCATATACGGCGCTGTTTGGGAAATGTTTCTTACAGAAAGCGTTTTAAAAGCGTGGTCAAATTCCAGCAGGCGCGTGCTGTCGTAATAATTATAGCGTAGTAGTGTGGTGAATAATCCTCTGTCGGGATCAATTATTTTTCCCTTTGGCCTGGCCGGAACAGCAAGCACTTCCGCATCCTGCGTAATATATTTTGGTGGAAAGACACCGCTGAACAATGGCATATAATGACAGGTGCCGCACTGTGCTTTGCCCATGAATACATTAAATCCCTGTACTTCTTCGCTTGTTAATGCAGCATCATTACCCTGCATGTATTCATCAAAACGGCTGTTGAGTTTTACGAGGCTGCGTATGTATGCTGCCAGTGCCTCCGTTACAGATGCTGAATCAATGCTTTTCTTTTCAGGAAAGGCATGGGTAAACATTGTTTCATATTTTGCTGAAGCAATAATATTTTTTAAGGCTGCATTAAGATCGCCATTCATTTCTTTTGGATTGTGCATCACATCTGCCACCTGGCTTTCGAGCGTTTCTGCACGCTGATCATAAAACTGCTGTGGCTGTAATGCCGCGTTTATTAAAGAAGGTGTATTTCTGTCAATACTGCCGGTACCTCCGATGTTTGCATGTTTTATCATGTTTTCTGCAAATGCATTTCCAGGATGATGACAGGAAGCGCAGCTTACTTTATTGTTACCTGAAAAGGCTGTTTCTGTAAACAATGCCCCGCCCAACTTTATTTTAGCGGCCTTATTTTCCTGGTTAATGAATGGCGAATAAGCGTCGGCATTAAAAGCATTGGAATCAAACAATGTAAAGATATCCTGGCGTAATAACCGGTTATATTGATAGCCCTGCAGGTTTAATTTTCTTCTTAAAGATTCTATAGCGGCAGTTAAAGGATTAGCATAATTGCGAATAAATGCCGCCCTGTTAAAACTATTGAAGTCTTTATTAGCTGATAGAAAAACAATGCTTTTATGAAACAGGTTTTGAATATTATCGTTTGGTGAAACATACTGCGACAAAACTTTTTTTAACGCTGCCAGGCTTACAGCGCATTCTTCCATGCTGTTGCGGCTAAGCGGATTGTCGAAGCCGGTGATGCCAAGCGTTTCCATGCGGAACACTTCAAGTTTGGCTGCATCAAAAATTTGCCAGGAAGCTATGGGTATATTGGAAAAATAGGCTTTAAGCAACTGCAGGTTTTCGAGTATGATTGCTGTTTGTTGTAATAATAATGGTGCGGCTGCAGTATCTGGTAAAGGGAATATATATTGTTCCATTACCTGCAGGCCGGATGGTTGCGTGATCGTTTGCCCTGCAAGCTCAGCTTCTGTTTTGGGCGCGCCATTAATAAGCCGTGCCGTGGCGTAAGTAAAATATTCTGCGGCCCATTCTATCTTTTTATAATGTTTGCGGGCTTCAAGAAAATAAGCCTGCCAGTTTTGAGAAGATCTGGAAAGAATTGCCGGTTGCAGCGTATCGCTTATGTATTGGGAAAAAGCATCTATATCCTGGCAAACTGTGTTGGCGATTTTTTCTTCAGGTGTTTGATTTTTTGGCCCGAAAGACAGCAATCCTTCACACATTGTTACGACAAGCGCGAATGCCAGGATTACCCTTGAATATTTTTTCTTCAACATCAGTTTCCAAAATCAAACGCACCCTGCAGCGGGTTAGCATTTGCATCCCTGCTGTTTAGTGGCTTCAGGTTCCAGCGTTTTTCAATAAAGGTTAAAATGCTTACCGTTTCATATTCCGTGTGATCAACATATCCTTTTTTGGCAAAAGGCGAAATGATGATGGCGGGAATGCGGCTGCCCGGTCCCCATTTATCAATTACAGGCGGCGCCACATGGTCCCAGAAGCCGCCGTTCTCATCATACGTTAATATAACAACTGCATCTTTGCCGTTAGGGCCGTTCAGAACAGCATTAATTAGTTCAAGGGCATGTTTTTCTCCCCTGATAATATTAGAATAACCGGGATGTTCATTATTTGCCCCCTGGGGTTTTACAAAAGAAACAGCCGGTAGTGTGCCGTCTTTGGCAGCCTGCAAAAATTCTTTTTCATCTTTAAGATGCGCTTTTTTAGCAGCCGTGCCGTCAGCATATTTTGCGAAATAAACAAAAGGCTGATGGTGATACTGAAATAACCCGTCTGCTTTTCCTGCCATAGCATCGTCCCAGCCGCCTGAATACCACGCCCAGGAAACCTTTTTATCTGAAAGCCGGTCACCAATGGTAGGATTTGTTTGATTGGGAAGAAGATCGGTTTCTTTTGCGCCGGCAGGATGCGGCTGGTTTACAGAAAAAATAGTATTCACGGCATAGCCATCGGGCGTGAGCAGGCCATCTTTTTCCATTTTTCCATTGCTATCGAGCGTTGCCCGTAAATGTTCCGGCGCATTGGGAAAATAAGGTGTGGCGGCTGCTATCAGCCATTGATGATTGAGAAATGAGCTGCCAAAAGCACTGTGAAAAAAGTTGTCGCAAAGCGTGTATTGTTTGGCTATTGGATATAAAGGCAATAATTCAGTTTTATAATAACCCATCGCAATGCCTGCGGTGCTGTTGTAAGCTGCGAAATAATTCATTTTGCCGCCGTTAATCTGGGCGCGTTCCTGGTAATAGCGGTGTGTAACGTCCGGTGTTTCTTTATCTGAAGGAACGTATTGATCTATATTGAAAAAGCCATTGGGTATGTTGGTGGGAAATTCACTTGACCGCGGAATGGCAGGAAGGTACTGATAAGGTTTGCCATCCCGGTCTAACTGCGTAACAGATTCTTCGGAAGCATTGGCGTGGCCGTTAGCGCCGGGAAATTCGCCATACAAATTATCGAAGCTGTGGTTCTCCATGTAAATAACCACAACATGTTTTACTTTTTCCATGCCTTTTAAGCCTGACAGCTCCGCGGAAGTTGTTTGCGCCCGCCGGCTGCTGCCGCAACCGGCAATAAATGTTAGTGTTGCCAAGCCGGCAAGAATTCCAAAACTGAGGTTGCGCCTGATATTCATAATGGCAAGTTTTTTAATATTAAATTGATTTTAATTTTTTTTCAATCAACTCCTCAATCACTTTTGGAAAGTATTCATATTCCAGTGCATGAATACGTTGGGCAAGCGACCCGGCTGTGTCGTTTTCATAAACCGGGCAGGTGGTTTGAAAAATGATTTTACCGTTATCGTAAAACTCATCTACAAAATGGATGGTGATGCCGCTTTCTTTTTCCTGCGCTGATAAAACAGCGTTGTGTACAAAATCGCCATACATGCCCTTACCACCAAATTTAGGCAGCAGCGCCGGGTGGATATTAATAATCTTATCGCGGTAAGCATTAATAAGTGTTGAAGGTATCTTCCATAAAAAACCTGCCAGCACAATAAAATCTATGCCTGCATTTTGCAGTTCAGGCACATAAGCATCGCCGCGGAAAAATTTTTCTTTTTCTATTAATAGAGAGGGGATATGATTATCTGCTGCTATTTTTAGAACGCCTGCTTTTGAATTATTACAAACAATTAAAGCTATTGTTACCGAAGGTTTGTTTGAAAAATATTGGATGATGTTGGCTGCATTGGTTCCGGCGCCTGAAGCAAAAACAGCTATCCTGATCGTAGTACCTGTGTTCATTTGTTGCGTGCAAGATAAATATTCAAAGCGCTTAACTTACATATTCGTTATGGTTAAAAAAAATTTTTAATCAGATGTGAATTGTCAGCATCCTGTCATATTTTTGCCGCTGTCGAAGAATTTCCCAACATCGCAACAACCAGATTTTTGTGACATGTTTAAACTAAGGCAATTAACTACGATAACTACTCCGAAGAAATATTTATTATTATTTGTAAGCTTTCTGTTTTCAGCATCCTTGTTTGCACAGGATGGCAAGGCTTTGTTTACGGCTAACTGTGCTTCGTGCCATTCCGTAACCAAAAAACTAACCGGGCCTGCACTGGCCGGAGTAGAAGATCGCTGGCCAAGCAGGGAAAAACTTCACGACTGGGTGCATAACAGTGCCAAGGTTATTCAAAGCGGCGACCCATATGCGGTGAATCTCTTTAATGAGTACAACAAAACACCGATGACTCCCTTTCCGCAGTTGTCTACGAAAGATATTGATGCCATTCTTGATTACGTAAAAGCTGAAGCTGGCAAAGCTGCCGCAGCTACTACAGCACCAGCAGGGGAAACGCAAACTGCCGCCGATAACGGCGACCAAACTTTATTATATGGTATTCTTACTTTAATACTTGCCATTGTTGCCTTTACCTTATTATATATAAATGCCAACCTTAAAAAGATGGCAGATGATAAGGAAGGTGTTCCTGCTACAGAACCTATTCCTTTCTGGAGAAATAAAGCTTACATAACTGTTTTTACACTTATTCTTTTTCTTATAGGCGGGTATCTGATTACAGATGGTGCCGTGGGCCTTGGCCGCCAGCAAAAGTATGAACCGCATCAGCCGATATTCTTTTCTCATAAAGTGCATCCGGGCGTAAACCAGATAAACTGCCAGTATTGCCATATTGGTGTTTACCAGGGCAAGCAGGCAACTATTCCTACCGTGAATATCTGTATGAACTGCCACATGGCCATTAATGAATACAAGGGGGAAAAGTTGTATAATGCAGAAGGAAAAGAAGTGGATGGTACAGCAGAAATTCAGAAATTATATAAATATGCGGGCTTTGAAACCGGCAAGCCATGGGATCCCAGTAAAGCCAAGCCGATTGAATGGGTGCGCATACACAACCTGCCCGATCATGTTTTCTTCAGTCATGCGCAACACGTAAATGCAGGAAGGGTTCAGTGCCAAACCTGCCATGGTGAAGTTACCAGCTACAATGAAATGTTCCAGTTTGCCCCGTTAAGCATGGGCTGGTGTATAAACTGCCACCGCACCACAAAAGTTCAGTTTGAAAGCAATGGCTTTTACAGCATGTACGAAAAATATAAGGAAGACATCAGGAATCATAAAATGGACAGTGTAACTGTAAAAGATATTGGTGGTGCAGAATGTCAAAAATGTCACTATTAATTAAGGTAGTATAAGGATTACGAATATTATATTATGGAGAAAAAGTACTGGCAAAATTTTGGTGAACTGAATGATAGTGAAGCTTCAAAAAAAGCAGCGGATAATGAATTTCGTGAAGAATTGCCTTTTGAACTTTCCGATAAATTATTCAAGGCGCCTACTCAAAGAAGAGATTTCTTAAAATATCTCGGTTTTAGTACTACTGCGGCCATGATAGCTGCCAGTTGTGAAATGCCGGTTCGGAAGGCTATTCCTTTTGCCAATAAGCCGGAAGATATTGTACCTGGCGTTGCTAATTATTATGCCACTACTTATGTACAGGATGGAGAGGCCATCAGCGTTCTAGCTAAGGTAAGGGATGGCCGCCCAATAAAAATAGAAGGTAATTACCTGTCGCCATTAACAAACGGAGGTACTTCTGCAAAAGTGCAGGCTTCCGTTTTGAGTTTATATGATACGGCAAGGTTAAAATTCCCTACAATTGACGGCAAAGAAGTTACGCTTGAATATGTTGACCAGGCTGTTGGAACAGCTTTGGCTGGTTTGGGCGGCGCACAGGTAGCGTTGCTTACCAGCACCATCAATTCTCCTTCAGGCCTGGAAGTGATAGGTCAGTTTCTGGCAAAATACCCAGGCAGCAGGCATGTGGTATATGATGCAGATTCTTATACAGGTTTATTGCTTGCAAATGAAGCCAACTATGGCAAACGCGCCATACCTTCTTACAATTTTGCTAAAGCAAAAGTGATTGTAAGCCTTGGTGCTGATTTTCTTGGTACCTGGTTGAGCCCTGATGAGTTTGCCCCGCAATATGTGAAAGGAAGAAAGATTGATGAGCAGAACCCTGCGATGAGCAAACACTACCAGTTTGAATCTATCTTAAGCATAACCGGTTCCAATGCGGATGAACGTTATATACATAAGCCCTCCGAAACAGGTGCTATTGCTGTAGCATTATTGAATGCCTTAACGGGTGAAGGCGCCGCTAATATCAGCGATGCTAAATTGAAAGCCGGTATAGCTAAAGCAGCGAAAGATTTAAGCGCCAACCGTGGCGCCGGCCTTGTAGTTTGCGGCAGCAACGATCCCAACATTCAGCAGGTAGTAAACGCCATCAATAATGCAATTGGCGCTGGCGGTAATACGATTGACTGGTCATCTGTAAACAAGAGCAGAGCTGGCGTTGACTCAGATTTGGCAGGCCTTATAAACGATATGAATGGTGGAAAGGTAGGAGCAGTAGTTATCATCAGCTCAAACCCAGCTTACACCTGGAGCGATTCAAAGGCTTTTACAAATGCCATAAAGAAAGTAAAGGTTGCCGTTTCATTAAACCCAAAAAACGATGAAACCACACAGCTTTGCAAATATGTAATCCCGGATCATCATTATCTTGAAAGCTGGGGTGATGCTGAACCTAAATCCGGTTTTGTATCATTAATGCAGCCAACGATTAATCCTTTATTTAAGACCCGCCAGTGGCAGGATACTTTATTAAAATGGGTTGGCGCTGCTTCAGATTATCATACTTATTTCAAGAATTACTGGCTTGGAAAATTAGGTAATGAAACTGCTTTTGATAAAGCATTGCAGGCTGGTGTTGTTAATAATGCATCTGTTAGTACTTCAATCGTATCGTCAATTGCTGATACCTTGGCGGCACCCATAAGAGCACTTACGGGTAACGCAGGAAGTTATAACGGCGGCGGCGTAGCAGCAGCTATTGCTGCAATCGGCAATCTGCCAAAAGGCGGAGATATTGAACTTGTTCTTTATAAAAAGGTGGGTATCGGTTGCGGAGAAGGTTCAGGTAACCCATGGCTGCAGGAATTGCCAGACCCTGTTACAAGGGCAACATGGGATAACTATGTGATTATTTCCCCGGCAATGGCCAAAAGCCTGTTGGGTATCGATTTAAATAATAACGCCCATGTTGATGCCTATGAGGTTCATCCGGCGAAAGATGTTATAAAAGTTACGGCAAAGGGAAAAGACCCTGTGTCATTGCCAATACTAATTGTACCCGGCGTTCATCCTAATACTGTTGGTATTGCGGTTGGATACGGGCGTACAGATAAATTGGGAAAAGTTGCCGAAGGCGTTGGTAAAGATGTTTTCTATCTTACTTCTTTCAATGGCACCAGCGTTAGTTTTGAAGTATCCAGCGTAACCGTTGAAAAAACGGGGGATACGTATGATATAGCGCAGATTCAGACCCATAATATTTATAATACGCCGATGGGTAACCGAACTGAAGTGATGAAAGAACTTACTCTTGCAGCCTTCAAGAAGGACCCCGAAGAAATTTTAAACGACAGGGAATACGAAACCAGGCATTATGGTGGATTAGAGGGATATGAAAAACAGGGTACGATTTATCCTTATTACGATAAGCCAGGTATTCACTGGGGTATGAGTGTTGACCTGAACAGTTGTACTGGCTGCGGTGCCTGCGTGGTAGCCTGTCACATAGAAAATAATGTTCCTATTGTTGGCAAGAGTGAAGTAAAACGCTTTCACGATATGCACTGGCTGCGTATTGACCGTTATTACAGCGGTGATATGGAAAACCCGCAGGTGGTATTTCAGCCTTTAATGTGCCAGCATTGCGATAACGCGCCCTGCGAAAATGTGTGCCCGGTAAGTGCCACTAACCATAGCAGTGAAGGCATTAACCAAATGGCTTACAACCGTTGTATCGGTACAAAATATTGCGCTAATAACTGTCCATATAAAGTCCGCAGGTTTAACTGGGCTGATTATAACGGAGCTGACAGCTTCCCCGATAATCAGAACTTCAGCGGTGTTGGTAAACTAGATCCGGCGGTACATGTAATGAATGAAGATTTAACCCGCATGGTTTTAAATCCTGATGTTACGGTACGGTCACGCGGGGTAATGGAAAAATGTTCATTCTGCGTACAGCGCTGCCAGGAAGGTAAACTAAATGCCAAAAGGGAAAGCAGGCCTTTAAACAGCGGTGAAGTTACATTGGAAAATACGCCTGACGTTCAAACAGCCTGCCAGCAGGCCTGTGCTACCGGGGCAATTGTTTTTGGTAATGCAAACGATAAGAACAGTGCTGTTTCAAAAGTGCGTCAAAACAACAAATTAAGGTTGTTCCATTCCCTCGAACAATTACACGTATTGCCTAATGTAAATTATCTGGCAAAAGTGCGTAACAGGGAAGAAGAGGCAGTAAGCACTCATCACGAAGGTTAATTAATTGATGATAATTGTTGCAGCCGAAATGCTGCCCGGCTCACACCGTTCAGACAGGATTGCAACGCAATAAAAGCTTAATAAATTACAATAGCCGGCTTTATAAAAAGTTCGGTTAATAGCCAAAGGCAAAAACGAAAAAGGTATGTCATTATTAAGATACGAATCACAACTTAGAGAGCCGCTGGTTGACGGAAACAAGACCTACCATGATGTTACCGAAGACATTTGCCGTCCTATTGAAGGCAAGCCTGGTAAACTGTGGTATATAGGATTTTACATTTCAGTTGCTTTACTGTTGTTTGGTATTTATAGTGTTTACCGCGAAGTGGTGTATGGTATAGGCCAGTGGAACGTGAACCGCACTGTGGGTTGGGGTTGGGATATTACCAACTTCGTATGGTGGGTAGGTATCGGTCACGCAGGAACGCTTATCTCCGCTATCTTATTATTATTCAGGCAAACCTGGCGTAACGGTGTAAACAGGGCTGCGGAAGCGATGACTATATTTGCGGTAATGTGCGCCGGCCAGTTTCCGGTATGGCACATGGGCCGTGTATGGAATGCCTTCTTCGTATTTCCTTATCCAAACTCACGCGGGCCGCTCTGGCCAAATTTTGCCTCTCCGCTGATGTGGGACGTATTCGCTATCTCAACATATTTTACCGTATCGCTTTTGTTCTGGTATTCAGGCCTGATCCCTGATTTTGGAACTATCCGCGACAGGGCAAAAACCAAGTTCCGCAAATTTGCCTATGGTATTGCATCATTTGGCTGGTCAGGCTCTACTAAACACTGGCAGCGTCTTGAATCTTTATCATTAGTGCTTGCCGGTCTTGCAACGCCTCTGGTGCTTTCCGTGCATACGATCGTATCTTTCGACTTTGCCACCTCTGTAATACCAGGCTGGCATACAACCATCTTCCCGCCTTACTTCGTTGCGGGTGCCATCTTTTCGGGTTTTGCAATGGTGCAAACATTACTGTTGATAACGAGGAAAGTGCTTGGCCTCCAGGCTTATATCACACTCGGGCATATTGAGGCAATGAACAAAGTAATTGTGCTTACGGGCTCCATAGTGGGTTGCGCTTATCTTACTGAATTATTTATGGCATTTTACAGCCAGAACCAATATGAAAGCTATGCATTCTTCTACAGCAGGGCAAATTTCTTCAGCCCTTACGGATGGTCTTACTGGGGTATGATGTTCTGTAACGTGGTATCTCCTCAGATATTCTGGTTTAGAAAAATGCGCAGGAATTTATGGGTAACCATGTTCTTAAGCATCGTGGTAAACATAGGTATGTGGTTTGAAAGGTTTGTAATTATTGTTACCTCGCTGTTCCGCGATTACCTGCCGTCTTCATGGCCTTATTATTACAGCCCGAGTATTTGGGAAATAGGTTTTTATGTTGGAACATTCGGCCTCTTCTTTACCTGTTATTTCCTTTTCTCTAAATATTTCCCTGTAATAGCTATTGCAGAAGTGAAGCAGATATTAAAAGTTTCAGGTGAAAGCTATAAAGAGAAAATGGATAAGCTGGAAGAAGAACCTGTTGAAGAATTTGCGCACGCAGCAGCGCACTAAACATTGGCATTTTAAAAGCCTTATTAAGTTATAAAGTATGGCAAAAAAGAAATTTGTAGTAGCCAGTTTTGATGATGAAAATGTTTTATTTCCTGCGGTAAAAAAAGTACGCCTTGCAGGATATAAGATACACGATGTTTACACGCCGTATGCCGTGCATGGATTAGACAAGGCACTGGGCTTGCGCGAAACGAGCCTGCATACCGCCGGGTTTATTTACGGTATTACAGGTACTACCATTGCTTTGGGCGCTATGAGCTGGGTTTTTGTAAGCGACTGGCCTTTGAACATTGGCGGTAAGCCACATTTTCCGTTGCCGGCGTTTATACCTATTACGTTTGAAACCACGGTATTGCTTTCTGCAGTGGGTATGGTGCTTACTTTTTGTTATTTGTGCCAGTTGGGACCTTTTGTAAAAAAGCATCATTTTAGTTCACGGGCAACCGACGACCATTTTGTAATGGTGATAGAATGTACTTCGAAAACCAATGTTGAAGATTTAAAGGCTTTTCTTTCCAATACCGGGGCATTTGATGTAAATGTGCAGGAGGCAGAAGCAAACTGGTGGTTAGGTACGTATGATAAAGAACAAGTACTAATAAAAGATGAACCGACTGTAGCTTAAATATTATTAAAGATGAAAATCCGATTGATTATATTTTGTTTGTCCGCAGGTTTCATAATAGCCGGTTGCAGCGATGTGCGCCGTGATCCGGGCCGAGTATATGTCCCTGATATGGGTTCAAGCCGTGCGTACGAAACTTATGATGCGCTTGACTCCAATAAGTTTACACAGAATATTACTGAAGCTGGACGCAAAATATTTTATAATCATATGCCGGTTGCCGGCACGGTTGCAAGGGGGGAAGATATGCCTTTTCCACTGGCTATGGACGCTCCGGGCGACACCACCAATTATGTGGCTTCAAAGCAAATTGAAAGCCCGATCAAATCCCTTGACTCTGCTGCCATGAAAGAGGCTGAACGTTTATACCTCATTAATTGCGGTATCTGCCACGGAGCCAAGCTTGATGGTAACGGACCGCTCTATAAAGGTGGCGACGGCCCTTTTGCAGCAAAGCCCGCAACCTTAGTTGGCGATGCGAAATATGAACAAATGCCTGCCGGCCAGATGTTTTATTCTGTAACGTATGGTAAAAACCTGATGGGCTCTTATGCATCTCAATTAACAAGGGTGCAACGCTGGGAAGTAATTGCCTATATTAAGTCGAAGCAGGGAAAGACCGGCGCTGCCGCAGCTCCGGCAGCAGCAGATAGTTCAGCAGCTAAATAAAAAGTCAGATATTGATAAATTAATTATAATGGCATCAATTAAAGAGCAATTTGAAGTTCCTTCCAAAATGAAAACCTGGTCGATGGCTTTAATAGTCATTGGTATAATTACTTTTATTCTTGGGCTTATAACGAAGGGCATGAGCGGCGATGAGCAGGAGAAGGCTACATTTATCGGAACATTAATGTACAACAGTATTTTCTGGATGCTGATCTGTAACGCCAGCATGTTCTTCATTTGCGCTACCACGCTTGCTATGGGCGGCTGGCATACAGTAATAAAAAGAATCCCCGAAGCTATTTCCACCCTCGTTCCTGTTTTTGGTATTATCACCCTCGTGATCTTTATATATGTAGTATTAATAGATCGTACAACCAGCATATACGAATGGCTTGATAAAGATGCTGTGGCAAAAGACCATCTTTTAAGCGGCAAGAGTGGATTTTTAAATCCTGCCTTCTTTATGATCTGGAGTATTCTTGCTATTGGCATCTGGAGTATTTTAGGCCACAGGATGCGCAAACTCAGCAGTGAGGCCGATGAAAGACCAATGGATTTAAATGCCGGTAAAAGTTATATCTGGAGAAACACGGTTACCGCCGGTTTGTTTATCGTATGGTTTGCATTGACAGTCGGCTCAACAGTACCCTGGTTTTGGATGATGAGCCTTGATGCGCACTGGTACAGCACCATGTATAGCTGGTACACATTTGGAAGTTCTTTCGTATCGGGTATGAGTCTTATTGCCCTGTGGCTCATCTATCTTAAAAATAAGGGTTATTTGGGTTATGCAAATGAGAACCACCTGCATAACATTGGTATCTTCATATTCGCATTCTCAATCTTTTGGACCTATCTCTGGTTTGCCCAGTATATGCTTATATGGTATGGCAATATTCCTGAGGAAACCGTTTATTTCAAGCACCGCGTGCAGGGCGCCTACAAGGGTATTTTCTTTATGAATATCATTATCAACTTCGTTTGCCCGCTGCTTATTTTAATGAAGCGTTCGGTTAAAAGGAATTATACGCTGATGACATTCATGGCAGTATTGATTATCTTTGGACACTGGATTGATTTTTACCAGATGGTTATGGGCAGCGTTCGCGAAAATGACGCCTCATTAAGCTGGCTGGATTTTGGAATAGCATCTTTGTTTATTGGGTTGATGATACGCTTTACAAGCAGTGCGTTAGCAAAAAAACCACTTGTTTCAGAATATCATCCTTTCTTAAAAGAAAGCATTGCTCACCACATATAGAATAATTAAACAGAAAACAGAAGCAGCATCATGTCAATGTTTTTTACAATAGCGGTTATAGTTTTAGTGTTTTTGATCATATTTCAAATAGCTAAAGCAAGCGAGTATGTATCAGTTATTAAAGGCGAAGAAAAAGCCCGTGCAGACCAAAATAAGGTAAACGGCTTTTTGATGATTGCTTTTTTAATAGCAGGATTAATCGGTGTATATTTTTGTAATAAGGTACTTTACCCTGACACATTACTTGCTCAGGAATCGGCAAGCGTACAGGGTGAAAAGGTAGATTCTATGCTCTGGATTACCATAGTAATTACGGGCGTTGTATTTTTTATCACCCAGATACTGCTGTTTTATTTTGGTTACAAATACCAGGAAAGCAAAAAGCGTGAGGCTTACTATTATCCCCATAATAACAAGCTTGAATTAATATGGACGGCAGTGCCAGCCATAGCGCTGACAGCATTAATTGTATTCGGCTTGAAAAACTGGTTTGCATTTACCGGCCCTGCCCCTAAAGAAGCTTTGCAGGTTGAGATTACCGGCAAACAATTTGGCTGGATATTCCGCTATCCGGGAATGGATCAAACCTTTGGTAAAAAATATTATAAGCTTATTGATGACGCTAACAGTAATTCATTGGGCCAGGATTGGAAAGACGACAAGAATTTTGATGATGTTGTGGTTTCTCAAACCATGTATTGTGTTGTAAACAGGCCGGTGAACCTGAGAATTTTTTCACGGGATGTTATTCATGATGTGGGCCTGAGCGCATTCAGGTTAAAGCAGGATGCGGTGCCCGGCACTCCTACATCTTTGTGGTTCACGCCTAAATTTACCACCAAGGAAATGAAAGAAAAATTGGGAAAACCCGATTTCCAATACGAAATCAGTTGCGACCAGATGTGCGGTAATGGCCATTATTCAATGAAAGGTGTAATTGAAGTAGTAACCCAGGAGGAGTATGATGTTTGGCTTGCCCAGCAAAAACCAAATTATTACACTGTGTTCCCCGATAAAGACCCTTCCAATCAAAAGCCTCAACTGGCCATTGATAGCACAAAAACCACGGCCTCAGTAAAAACTGATGCTGTGAAGACAAAAATGTAATTGTATCAATACCCAAAAGGTATTTTATTATAAAATATTAATATCGAATTATTATGAGTAACGAAGCCTCTATGCACGCTGATACAGGTGTGACTGTTCCGGTTGAAGTGCATCATCATGACGAACATGTGCATCACCATCATCATGAAAGCTTTATTACTAAGTACGTATTTAGCCAGGATCATAAGATGATTGCCAAGCAGTTTCTTATTACCGGCATGATTTGGGCTGTAATAGGCGGTTTGATGTCTGTATTATTCAGGCTTCAGCTTGGTTACCCGGAAGAAAAATTTATGTGGCTGCAGGATTTAATGGGAAAGTGGTGGTTTGAGGATGGCCACTTAACTGCACAGGCTTATTACGCATTGGTAACAACCCATGGTACTGTATTAATATTTTTTGTGCTAACGGCAGGGTTAAGCGGTACTTTCGCCAACTTGCTTATTCCCTTGCAGGTGGGTGCGAGAGATATGGCTTCTCCTTTATTGAATATGCTGAGCTACTGGTTTTTCTTTTTAGCCAGCGTGATTATGTTTTCAAGCATATTTGTATCCACAGGACCTTTCAGCGGTGGATGGACGGCCTACCCGCCTCTCAGCGCTTTGCACGATGCCTCTCCTGGTTCACAGCATGGTATGGATCTCTGGCTGATAGCCATGGCGGTGTTTGTTGTTTCCTCTCTGTTGGGTGGCCTTAATTATATTGTAACTATATTGAACATGCGTACCAAAGGTATGAGCATGACGCGGCTTCCGCTTACAATATGGGGTTTGTTCTTTACGGCCATATTAGGTGTACTTTCATTCCCGGTTCTTTTGTCAGGCTTCATCCTGCTCATCTTCGACCGTAATTTTGGAACAAGTTTTTATCTTTCAGATATTTTTGTAGCTACCACCAATACAGCACTGCCAAACGAAGGTGGTAATGCTATACTTTTCCAGCACCTATTCTGGTTCCTGGGACATCCTGAAGTATATATTATTGCCTTGCCGGCAATGGGTATAGTTTCTGAAATAATTTCAACCAATTCAAGAAAACCTATATTCGGTTATATGGCTATGGTGGCATCTTTCTTTGCTATTGCCACGCTCTCTTTCCTTGTGTGGGCGCACCACATGTTTGTAACCGGATTGAACCCATTCCTTGGCTCCATATTCGTGTTGCTTACCTTGCTTATTGCAGTACCTTCTGCCATTAAGGTGTTTAACTGGCTTACCACATTATGGCGGGGTAATATCCGGTTTACGCCGGCTATGCTCTTTGCCATTGGTTTTGTAAGCATGTTTATTTCAGGAGGTTTAACTGGTATCTGGCTTGGTAATTCAGCCCTTGATATCCACCTCCACGATACTTATTTTGTAATTGCACACTTCCATCTTGTAATGGGCGTTGCATCTATGTTTGGTATGTTTGCCGGCATTTATCATTGGTTCCCTAAAATGTATGGCCGGTATCTCAATAACACGCTCGGTTATATTCATTTCTGGATTACAATGATTGGCGCCTACCTCATATTCTGGCCTATGCACTATGAGGGGCTTGCAGGTATGCCGCGCCGTTATTTTGATTATTCCATGTGGGTTAGCTTTAATCAGTTTGAAGGACTGAACCGGGTAATTAGTATTGTGGCTATTATTGTTTTTGCTGTGCAGATTTTATTCCTGTTTAATTTCTTCTATTCTATTTTTAAGGGAAGAAGGGTAACAACGCAAAATCCGTGGGAATCAAATACACTTGAATGGACTACGCCAATACATCCCGGCCATGGCAACTGGGTTGGTGAAATACCTGAAGTGCATCGCTGGCCATACGATTACGGTAAAGACGGCCGTAATTTTATTCCGCAGAATGTGCCTGTGGGAGAAAATGAGGATTCGCATTAATATTTTCAAACCATTATATTATGTCCCGAAAATTCTTCGGGACATTTTTTTTAACTGACATTTGCCGAGTGAAAATAAATAATACAGAATCCTCGTATAACCTGGTTTTAAAGGTGAAAGATTATTTTCAACTGATGAAGTTTACCCTAAGCTTTACGGTTGTTTTTACCTGTGTTTTATGTTATCTTATTGCACCCAATATAATTGAATACAATTGGCTATATATTACCCTTTTGTTTGTGGCGGGATTAATGGTAACCGGCAGCGCCAACGCTATTAACCAGGCAGTAGAAAAAGATACAGATGCTTTAATGAGGCGCACAGCAAAGAGGCCTGTTGCAGCCGGCCGCATGAGTATAAATGCAGCATATATCTTTGCCGCCGTTTCCGGTATTACAGGTATTTTACTGATGTACATTTTCTTTAACCCTGCCTCGGCCTTGCTTTCCGCTTTTAGTATTTTTCTGTATGCTTTTATATACACACCCCTTAAAAAACGCAGCTCTGTTGCTGTACTTGTAGGCGCTTTTCCGGGGGCACTGCCCTGCCTTATCGGCTGGGTTGCTGCAACGGGAATTATCAGTCCGTTCAAAACATTTGAAGTAAACGGTATAAGTTATTCCAACGCGGCCGGATGGATTTTGTTTGCCATACAGTTTTTATGGCAGTTTCCACATTTCTGGGCCATAGCCTGGCTTGCCTTCACCGATTATGCAAAAGCAGGGTTTAAACTGCTACCCTCAAATGAAGGCCCCACAAGGTTTACTGCTTTGCAAAGCGTTTTATATGCAATTGCTATGGTGCCGGTGGGAATGCTCCCTTATTATCTTCATATAACCGGTTATGTAAGTTTATGGATTGTGCTGGCTGCCAATATTTTTCTTTTAATTCAATGCATAAGGTTACTGGTAGAATTAAATGCAACAGCCGCAAGGCGTGTTATGTTCAGTAGTTATATTTATTTACCTATCGTATTCCTTTCATTGCTGGCCGATAAGGTTTAAGTGATGTTTAGATATCAGGCAATAAAGCAATCATTTATAAGCTGAAGTATCAATCCTGTTGCCCATGGTGCCCTGCATACGCTGCCAGAAGTTTTCACTTTGGGTAATGGGTACAAAGTCTTTGTTATACGCTTTGCTATAATCAATGGCAGGATCAATCATCTGCGGCTCCATGGCTTTCAGCGTATCAAAAATAATAGGTATAATTTCAACCTCCGGGCTTACCTTTTTTTGCACAAAACTGCTTAGCATTTTGGCCTGAAAGGGATCTGTTGCAAGCCCTATTTTCTTAAACCCTAATTTCTTTGCCTTACGGTAGCCATAATAAATATTTTCAGTGCTGTGTTTGGCCAGCGTTTCGGTGTAAATATTCTTTTTGTTTATACCGATAGCTTCCGCATACAACGCCATAATCCTGGCTTCATAATAAGGTGTGTAAACAGAAGACCCGGAATACATAACGTTTCTGGCAACGCCATTATCAAGCAGATATTTTGACCAGTAAACCCGCGCTTTCATAATATCGCCCCATTTGCCAACGGCTGAATCAAATGGAATACCCGGTACAATAATGATGTCGCATACAAGCTGTTCTGAAGAATCAAGCATCCTTTTGGATGTTTTTGAAGAATAGGAACAGCCGCACAATACAAGAAAGATCAATATAAAACTTACTGTTTTGCCTCTGAATAAATACATGAAATAAATTTTATGTGCCGGCCCATGTTGCATTTTGCGCAATGTACCTGGCCACCGGAATCGTTTTTATTATATAGAATTGCAACATGTATTCCAAAAACCCGGAATTGTTCAGCATTCACCATGAACATAAATTTAATGCCCTGTTTCCATTTACACAGGGTTTACGATTAATAGTTCGACTTCACGAATAATATAAAGCAATCAGTTTATGAGCCTTCTGTTTCTACAGTGAGGCTTTTTTTATTTATTATTGCCGTTTAATTGCCTGGTTAATTTTAAGCTTGTTATATGAAAAAATTGTTCCCCGCTTTTGCTAAATGTTTTTTTGTGTTTACCGGATGCCTTCTCTTCTTTAGCCCAAAGTTATTGGCGCAGCCAAGTATTCGCGATGTGGTGGGTGCTTCCATATTCAAACTTGTTTGGGCAGATGAATTTAACCAGCCTGTTATTGATACCACTGCCTGGAATTTTGAAACAGGCGGCCAGGGCTGGGGTAATCATGAGCAGGAATATTACCAGCGTGATAATGCCTCAATTGAAGATGGCAATCTTGTAATAACTGCAAGGAAACAACAAGCAGGTTCCAATAAATACACCTCGTCGCGCATGACAACCGAAGGCAAAAAAGAATTTTTATACGGGAGAATAGAAGCCCGTATAAAAATGCCGGTGGGCCAGGGTTTCTGGCCTGCCTTCTGGATGCTCGGCGCAAATATTAAAACGGTTGACTGGCCGGCCAGCGGCGAAATTGACATTATGGAACACATCAATACCGATAGTCTTATTTACGGCACGTTGCATTGGGATGATAACGGCCATGTTTTTAAAGGCGATACGCTTTTGTCAACGCCTGCCCAATATCATGTGTATAGTATAGAGTGGGATGCTTCATCTATAAAATGGTATGTTGATAATACAGAATATTATAAAGCTGATATTACAGACGGGGCTAAATCCGAATTTCATAAACCCTTTTTTATACTTCTGAATTTTGCCGTTGGCGGCGACTGGCCCGGGCAAAAAGTGGATGAAAGCTTATTGCCCGCAAAAATGTATGTAGATTATGTGCGGGTTTACCAACAACAATAACATCCTGTGAAAAGTTGCAGTATTAGGATTTATTCTTTCAACTTTGCAGTATGCAAAAAACCGGTGTTGGTATAAGGGTATTGAATTTTTTAGTGGATACTGTTCTCATCTTTGGAATTACTTACGGAGTTAGCGCCTGGTGGGATTTTCATGTTATGTACTGGAATTATCCACCCATGCAGTTCTATACCATGTTTTTTATCATCCTGTTTATTTACTATACCATTTTTGAATCCATATTTAAACGTTCACCTGGTAAATGGCTAAGTAAAAGCAAGGTGGCAAATAGCAATGGCGGGAGGCCTGCGTTTTGGCAAATTCTTGTAAGAAGCCTTGTGCGCCTTACTATTATCGATTGCTTTTTTATTCCTTTTTTTGACGGCCCTTTACACGATTATCTAAGCAAAACAACTGTAATTGAAACCTGATCATTGCAGTACTTTTTGTACTTGAGGTGCCAGCAATGCGGCCCACCTGGCATATTCTTTCCCCGAAGGATGTAATCCATCCAAAGCAATAAGCGTATTGTCTTTTTCAGCTTCACGGGTAAGCGGGGTAATATCTGTATAGCTGATATTATAAGATGAAGTAACAGCTTTATTAATCATATTAAATGTCTCAATTTCTTTGCTTATTTGTGCTGTATCCATTTTCCCTGCAAAAGGTGTAACGCTGTAATCAGGAATGGAAAGCACAAAAACATGTTCTTTTTTGTTGCCTGCCAATTCAATAGCTTTTTCAAGGCATGCAATAAAACGAATGCGGTAGCCCGCAGTATCCATCTGTTGATATTGATCGTTTACACCAATCAGTAAACTTACCACATCAAAAGGGTTTTGCGGGTTTTCCTGCGCAATGCCATCCAGCAGGTTTTGCGTTGTCCAGCCCGTTATAGCAATATATTCCGGTTTTCTAAAAGGAATATTTTTCTTTTTCAGTAAGGTGATTGTTTGAGCAGGAAAGCGCTCCTCTTCGTTCACCGATTCCCCAATTGTATAAGAATCGCCCAACGCAAGCCAGAAAAAATTTTCTGCAGTTGATGAATCGCTCATGGCAGTATCATTATTATGCGTTGAAAAAATGGTGCTGCCGGAATTTGCAGGTACCGTGCAGCTAATAATTAAACCAAATAAAATTGTTTGTAAAACAACTAACAGTTGTTTTCTTTTTATGTGCATGCAATATCATAATTGAACATGAAAGAATGTGTTACAATAAGTTTTTAAAAATAATCAAAAGGCTATTTTTGCGAAAATCAAAAAATAAGAAAGATGCCTGAAAAAATTAAGGTTGCCAACCCCGTAGTAGAGTTGGATGGCGATGAAATGACACGCATTATATGGAAATTCATAAAAGACAAACTGATTCTTCCTTATATTGATGTTGACATTAAATATTATGATCTTGGTGTTGAACACCGCGATGCCACCGACGACCAGGTTACGGTTGATGCCGCTAATGCCATTAAACAATATGGTGTTGGTATTAAATGTGCTACCATCACACCCGATGAGGCCCGCGTAAAAGAGTTTAACTTAAAACAAATGTGGAAAAGCCCTAACGGTACAATCCGTAATATTTTGGACGGCACTGTTTTTCGTGAACCCATTGTTTGTAAAAATGTTCCGCGCCTCGTGCCTAACTGGACGGCGCCTATTTGTATTGGCCGTCACGCGTTTGGTGATCAATATCGTGCAACAGACTTTCTTACCAAAGGCAAAGGCAAACTTACCATTAAGTTTGAAGGCGAAGATGGCAATGTAATTGAACACGAAGTATATAATTTCAAAGGCGATGGTGTTGCTTTGGCCATGTATAATACAGATGAAAGTATCCGCGGTTTTGCCCGCGCCTGCTTTAACCAGGCTATTATGAAAAAATGGCCTTTATACCTTTCTACAAAAAATACCATTCTTAAAAAATATGATGGCCGCTTTAAAGACATTTTCCAGGAAGTTTATGAGAATGAATTTAAGGCTAAGATGGATGAACTGGGCATTACTTACGAACATCGTTTGATTGATGACATGGTGGCCAGTGCATTAAAATGGCATGGTGAATTTGTTTGGGCTTGCAAAAACTATGATGGCGATGTGCAGAGCGATACGGTGGCACAGGGCTTTGGCAGCCTGGGTTTGATGACTTCAACTTTGGTTACACCCGATGGCAAAACTATGGAAGCAGAAGCTGCACATGGCACGGTTACACGCCACTACCGCGAGCACCAGAAAGGCAGGCCAACATCTACCAATCCTATTGCATCCATCTTTGCGTGGACACGTGGCTTGGAGTTTCGCGGCAAGCTGGATAATAACCAGGAATTGATTGATTTTTGCCATGCATTGGAGCAGGTTTGTATTGAAACCGTTGAGAGCGGTAAAATGACAAAGGACCTTGCTATTACCATTAAGCCAAAAGTGGAGCATGGCACAGATTATTTATACACCGAAGAATTTTTAGAAGCGCTTGACCAGAACCTGAAAAAGAAGCTGGGCAAGTAATTAAAGACGTATTACTAACAACAAGCCTTCTTTGTTACGAAGAAGGCTTTGTTTTTTAAAAAGCAAATATGAACTGGATTATTTTAATTATTGCCGGATTATTTGAAACCAGTTTTGCGTTTTGTTTGGGAAAAGCAAAACAGGCCACCGGTATTGAAGTTTACTGGTGGTATGGCGGTTTTCTGATTGCGTTAATCATCAGCATGGTATTACTGATTAAGGCAACGCAAACCTTACCAATTGGAACGGCCTATGCTGTGTGGACAGGCATCGGCGCTGTGGGAACAGCTTTGCTTGGTATTTTGGTATTTAAAGAGCCCGCCGATTTCTGGCGTTTATTTTTTATTATAACGCTTATTATTTCTGTTGCCGGGTTAAAGTTTGTATCGCATTAGTGTTTGAATGACTTACGCATTCACAATAATTACACAGATTGATTAAGCATATTCAGCAAGCTGTTTTTATCTATCATGCCCGGATGCCGCCAAACAACGTTTCCATTCTTAAAAATCATAAAAGTGGGAACGGCACTTACATTATATTGAGATGCAATCTGCCGTTGCTTATCAATGTCAACTTTTACCACACGCACTTTACCTTCAACTGATTTGGCAACGTCTTTTATCACCGGTTCCATAGCCTTGCATGGGCCGCACCAGGTAGCAAAAAAATCAACCAATACCGGTTGTTGTGATTGAATTAACTGCGCAAATGATTCCATAAAATTGTTTTTATTGTTATGATGCTAAAGGCCTTAAATCCGGAAAGCCCTTTAGATTTATATCAATAATTGTGCATTTTATATTGCGACTGTCATAAAGTGCAGCCCGCTGTAAACTTTAGTATGTAAAGCCATCTTCATTTCTTATTTTGCCATAAACTTTTTGCTATGAAAATCCCGGCATTACTAATTCTTGTTTTAATGTTTGCAGCGCCGCATGATACGGGTGAAGATATAGTTGCCAGAATGCATGCAAAATATGCCGGCAAGTGGATGAAAAGTTTCACCTTCACTCAAACAACGGAAAGTTATCGCAACGATAGTTTAATTAAAACGTCCACCTGGTATGAACATATCATTTATCCTGATAAATTCCGCATAGACTTCGGCAATAAAGACAGTGGCAATGCTGCCATCTTTACAAAAGATTCTGTATACAGGTTTAAAAATGCAGCGCTGGTTCGCACTTACGGCAACGATGATAATCTCACTTTCTTATTGGGCGGTATGTTTTTCTACCCGCTTGATTCCGTAAAAATAATGCTGGGCCGCAGCGGTTATGACCTCAGTAAATCTTATGAAACGAAATTAAACGGCAGTGATGTTTATGTAATTGGCGCCGGCTCAAATAATGAAAAGTCAAACCAGCTTTGGATTGACAAACAAAAATTGATTGTAGTAAAATTTATCAGCTATAAAAATGGCGAAAAAGAAGAAGGTATTTTTTATAATCACAGGCAATTTGAAAATGGCTGGAGCGAAACAGCCTGCGATTTTTATGTGAATGATAAACTTGTTCAAAAAGAAAAATACTATGATTGTAAAGCCAATGAAGCAATCGATATTGGAATGTTCGATCCGCATAAGTTTATATTAATTCAATGAGAAGGAAACGCGGTCAGGCGTTTTAAACGGCAGGCCGGTATTGCGTTCTTCGGCTAGCCGGAAGCCACTAAATAAAAACTGCTTCTATTCATCAAGATCAAAATCCTTCACCTGCTGTTTCAAATTTTTAATCCATTTTTTCCATATTCTAAAAGATAAAAGAATCAACTGGCACACAATCACCGAACTAAATACCAGCAGCAGCCCTTTCTCTTTTGTAAAAGTGATTACTGATGTGAAAAAAATAATTATTGCAAGGCTATATAGGAAAGTGATAATTATTGAAGTAATGGAGAGTTGCTTTACTCTCATTAAATAATTCTGAATTGACAGTTTCAGGTTCGCTCCCCTGATGGGTCTTATTAGGGCAATATAACCGATAACATCATTGAAAAGGTACAATAACAAACCAATTGCCAATGATAGATTTGCATAAAAAGGCTTTTTATCACCGTCAAACCAATCGTAATAAATAAATAAAAAGAATACCAGCATAATCGTCTCAATCACCAGTTTTGTTCTTATTTTTTTTATAGACGGATGGTTGATCATCTTAGTCATTCGTTGTAAATCTCCTTCGCTTTTTAATTCTCCGCCAGCATTTTGCCAGCCTGATTTTAGATTACTTAGTTCCATAATTTTCATTTTAATATTTGTTTCAGTTTATGTTTAATCCTGTTTAATCGCACACCTATGTTACTTTCACTCAAACCAGTTATTGCAGCAATTTCAGCGTAATTGAAGTCTTCCAGGTAAAGAGAAATGACGGCTTTTTCTGAATCGTTTAATCTTCGCAATGCCTGGAATAACCGCTCTTCATTTTGCGAAATGTTTTTTTCGTCAGCGAGATGAAGGTGCTCGGGAAATTCCTCGTAATAATCAACAGCTATTTTTGATTTTCGGTAAACAGCGATCGCCGTATTCAAAGCAATCCTGTACATCCATGAACTTACTTTGGATTCACCTCTGAAGTCCGGATAAGATTTCCAAAGTTGATAAACTATTTCCTGGAATAAGTCTTCCTGGTCTTCTTTATTATCTCTATATAACCTGCAAATTTTATAGATGATATTTTGATAGTCGTGGATTAGTGCTACAAATTCCTTTTCCATACTATCATTCTTTTAGTCATTAAATATTTCTTTATAATGTTTTAAAATACATTGTATAATGCATAAGTTGCTTAATTAGTGTAAAATCTTACAGATTTATAAAATATTTTTAATAGCCGAATGCTTATTGAATTGCAGGATGGCAATTGATATAACGGGCAACATTAATTTGTTTTGACAACAGTATGGCCTACACTTTTTAAGTTTGCATTCAAACTTGTACATTCATTGCCATGGCAAAAAATGCAATCATAAAAACACCAATAGAAAAGCTCGGTTATAACTTTATAAAGCCGCAGTTTTTACCCGAAGGGAAAGATGAATATTATTTGCGCAATCTTCAAAACCGCAGCGGAATTAACTATCGTAATCTTACGGCTTATGAAATTGAAGCGCTTGTTAAGAACCGCAATGCCAGCGACGACTGGAATAAGATTTTAGTGAGCGATGCTTTCAACCCTGAACTGGTAAAGAACTGCAAGTTTTTTGGCCTTGTGCGTATTGGTAAACTCGAGCCATATTTTCTTGAGTTCAAGGATATGAAATATGCAGTTGGATTGTACAACTCAAATATTATAAGCTCCGATCTTGGCGATAATGTCTCGGTTGAAAATGTAAATTACCTGTCGCATTATATCCTTGGCAACGAAGTTATCATTGCCAACACAAATGAAGTAGCAACCACCAATCACGCAAAGTTTGGCAATGGTATTGTAAAAGAAGGTGAGCCGGAAAACATTCGTATATGGATGGAAATATGCAATGAAAACGGCGGCAGGAGCGTAATACCTTTTACGGGTATGCTGCCCGGCGATGCTTATTTATGGAGTAAATACAGGGATGATGAAGCATTGTTGCAGCGGTTTAAAGAAATAACGGAGAAGGAATTTAAAAAAGAGCGTGGTTATCATGGAAAGATCGGTGACCGCACAGTTATTAAGAATTCCGCTATTATCAAAGATTGCTGGATTGGTACCGATGCTTATATCAAAGGCGCTAATAAACTGAAGAACCTCACCATTCATTCATCAGAAGAAGCACCAACTCAAATTGGTGAAGGTTGCGAACTGGTAAATGGCATCATCAGCAAAGGCTGCCGGATATTTTATGGCGTGAAGGCGGTACGCTTTGTTATGGCATCGCATTCCCAATTGAAATATGGTGCAAGGCTTATCAACTCCTATCTCGGTAACAATGCCACAATTTCCTGTTGTGAAGTGCTGAACTCCTTAATATTTCCTGCGCATGAACAACATCATAACAACTCTTTTTTATGCGCCGCTTTGGTGATGGGGCAAAGCAATATTCCCGCTGGTGCAACTATTGGTTCCAATCATAATTCAAGAGCAGCAGATGGTGAAATCGTTGCAGGGCGCGGGTTTTGGCCTGGCTTGTGCGTAAGCCTTAAACATAATTCAAGGTTTGCGAGTTTTACCATGCTGGTTAAAGGCGACTATTTGTATGAACTGGATATTCGCCTGCCTTTTTCATTAACCAGTTTAAATTATAAAAATGATACGCTTGAAGTAATGCCGGCTTATTGGTTTATGTACAACATGTACGCACTGGCACGCAATGAATGGAAATATAAAGACCGCGATAGCCGTACTGAAAAATTCCAGTTGCTGGAATATGAATACCTGGCGCCAGACAGCGTGAATGAAATGTTTACATCATTGCAATTACTTGAACTGTTTACAGGGAAAGCATGGCATGCAAAAAACAATAAAAATGATATTGATGATGATGAATGCATACAAAAAGGCAAACAACTATTGCAACAGGATGCTGCAGTTATTAATGAGCTGGAAATTGTGGCAACCGGTTTTGAAAATTCAAAACGCAAAACGGTTATAAGAAAAGCACAGGCCGCATATAATGCTTACAAAGAAATGATTTTGAACTATGGCCTGACACATTTAATTAAGTATATCGAAACAAATGATATAACGAATGCGCCAAAGCTGTTAGCGGCTTTTAGTGAAGAAGGCCGGAATGCAAAATGGTTAAACATCGGCGGGCAATTAATGCGTGAAAAAGATGTGGAAGCGTTGAAGACGCAAATCAAAAATCAAACAATTAATAGCTGGGACGATCTGCATGAAGCGTATTATAATGAAGGCAAAGTTTATCCATTCAAAAAAACGCAGCATGCATTGGCTTCCCTGCTTGAAATTGAAAATATGCAGCCCGGAAATATTTCCAATAAAAGCATTATTGAATGGCTTGATAAAGCAGTAATGATTAATGAAAGCATCACGGAGCGCATTATTCAATCGAGAAAAAAGGATTATACAAACCCGTTTCGCAAAATGGTATATAATTCAGATGCGGAAATGAATAATGTAACGGGTAGCTTTAGCGGCAATAGTTTTATAAAACAGAAGCAGGAAGAACTGGAAAGCTTTTGGCAGCTTGTTCAAAAATTAAAAATGAAGTTTGAGTTTTAAGGCGGGCAGCGTATTTCTTTATTACTTTCAGTTACAAATTTTCCCTCATGAATTATAGGATTCTTTTAGAACAGGTACAAAATCATGTTGAACAATTATTTAAAACGCCTGATGCGTCCAATCTTTTATATCACAACTTAACACATACGCAAAAGGTTGTTGAGGCTGCTACGCAAATTGCCAATCATTATGCATTGAATGATCATGATTTTTTTATCGTGGCTACGGCTGCATGGTCCCATGATATTGGTTATTTGCATGCAACAGCCGGGCACGAAGAAATTGGCGCTGATGAAGCCGCCGCTTTATTAACAAGGCTTGATGTAAGTGATAGTATAATTGAAAAAATTAGGCATTGCATATTGGCTACAAAATTGCCGCAGCATCCAACAAACTTGCTGGAGGAAATAATTTGCGATGCCGATTTATTCCATTTTGGAACAGATGACTTTTCAGACAATAACAAGCGCATGCGTAAAGAGGCCAATTTTCTTTACCGTAAAGATTTTACAAAAGAAGAATGGCGGAATAAAACAATAGAGCTGCTTAAAGCACATCATTATTTTACAGAATATTGCCGCAGCATTCTGAATGCAAAAAAGCAGGAAAACATGGAGCAGTTGTTGAACCAGCAATATAAAGCAGCCCCGAAAAGCAACAATGAAGAACAGGCTAAGCCTGATGTAACAGCCATTACAGAAAACAATAAATCAAAGAATGAAAAACGGCCCGACCGCGGGATAGAAACGATGTTTCGTGTTGCATCCAGTAATCATCAAAAGCTAAGCGATATGGCTGACAATAAATCGCATATTCTTATTACCGTTAATTCAATTATTATATCGGTGATAGTGAGTTTGCTGCTGCGTAAACTTGATGAGAACAATAATCTTATTATTCCTGCTATTATATTATTGCTGGTAAGTCTTGTAACAATTGTTTTGTCTATTCTTGCAACAAGACCTAATATATCAAACGGAACATTTACACAACAAGAATTAAGTAATAAAACAACCAATCTTTTATTTTTTGGCAATTTTTTTAAAATGAGTCTGGATAGTTATAAAGAAGGCATGCTGCAAATGATGGGCGACCGAGATTTTTTATATGGTTCACTAATAAAAGATATATACGCGCAGGGAGTGGTACTGGGGAGAAAATATAAACTGCTGCGTGCTGCCTATAATATTTTTATGTTTGGGCTTATTATTTCTGTTGTGGCATTTATTATAGCCGCGGTAATCGATAATTAGGTGCACACCAATATCATAAATCCTCTTATTTATTAATGATCGAATCGAAATTTTTTAGCAGGGATATAAGCTGGCTTTCATTTAACGAACGTGTTTTGAAGGAAGCGCTGAATAAGCAATTGCGCTTAGGCGAACGTTTAAAATTTCTGTCAATATTTTCTTCTAACCTGGATGAATTTTATCGTGTACGTATGCCTGTTCTGATGGCAAAAAAAATATATGCATTAAATAAAAAAACCACCAGGCCTGAGTTGCAGGATGCGGCCTCGGAATTTGATGAAGCGAGAAATATTATACAACGCCAGCAGGAATATTATGGCGATATTCTCGTGAATAAATTAATTCCGTTGCTGGTTGAACAAAATATAACCTGGCTGTATGAAAAACCTATTCCTGAATGGTTAGATGATGCATTGCACCATTATTTTTTTTCAACGGTTGCAGCTTTTTTGCAGGTGAATAATCTCTCGCTGAAATCAAATTTCTTCCCTCAGAATAATAAACTTTACCTCCTGGTTTCTTTTGCTGGCCAGCATGAAGATGCAGCCATTGTAAACATTCCTTCAGATGAACTGCCCAGGTTTTTTTCTATTGAAAAAGATAAGGAGCAGTATATTGTTTTTATTGATGACATTGTAAAACAAAACCTTCAATACCTTTTTCCGGAAAAGAAAATTAAACATTGTTTCAGTTTCAAAATTACACGGGATGCAGATTTGTACCTTGAAGATGAATTGCCTGAAACACTTGCGGAAAAGATTGAGAAGCAGGTGGCAAAAAGGGATTTTGGGAAAGCGACAAGATTATTATGCGAAAGAGAAATTCCCTTGCGGATATTACAGCTTTTATGTAACCAGTTTAAAATTTCTATCTCCAATACCATTGAAGGCGGCCGCTATCATAACCTGAAAGATATTATGGGCTTGCCTTTGCCAAAAAATTTGTTCGATGCAAAGCAACCTTCAAGTAACCTGCAGTTAATTGATAAAACCCTGCATGCGCTTATTCTTGAAAAGGACATTATGCTGCATACGCCTTATGATAATTATGATACGGTATTGCGCTTTTTTAATGAAGCCGCAATTGATGAGCAAACAGAAGAAATTTATATCACGTTATATCGCATTGCGATCAATTCAAGAATTGCGCATGCATTAATAACCGCTGCAAAGAATGGCAAAAAGGTTTTTGTATTTGATGAATTGAAGGCAAGGTTTGATGAAGAAAATAATCTGCGTTGGGCAAAAAAAATGAAAGTTGCCGGCATAAAAGTTATTTACAGCATTCCCAGGCTTAAAGTACATGCTAAGGTTGCGTTAATAAAGAAGAAAGATGCAAAACACGTGGCCTTATTAGCTACGGGCAATATGAATGAAACCACTGCAAAAATTTATACCGACCACCAGTTGTTCACAGCATACAAACCCATAATACAGGAACTGGAAATGCTTTTTTATTTCCTGGATAAGCGAAAAGAGCCTGGCATAAATGATATCTTGTCATTTGAACATTTGCTGGTAGCGCAATTTAATTTGCAGGAAAAATTTCTGGCATTGATACAGCAGGAAATAGATAATGCAAGAAATGGAATGCCTGCTTTTGTCTGCATCAAGCTCAACAATATTGAAGAACAAACTTTAATCAACAAGTTATATGAAGCCTCTGGAGCAGGTGTAAAAATCAATTTAATTGTTCGCAGTATTTGCTGTTTAATTCCGGGCGTTAAGGGAATGAGCGAAAACATTACTGTTAAAAGAATCGTTGGTAAATATCTTGAACATGGCCGTGTATTTATATTTTATAATAATGGTGATGCAAAAGTTTTTGCGGGTTCTGCAGATTGGATGAACCGGAATATCCATACACGTATTGAAGTTTGTTTTCCTGTGTATGATGAAGCCATTAAACAGGAACTAATCGACATAATAAATATAGAGTGGAGCGACAATATGCAGGCTGTTTATATAAATGAGTACTTAAACAATGTGCCTGTTGCAGGAAATGAAAAAGAGAAACCTGTAAATTCTCAACAAGCTATTTATGATTATTTAAAAGAAAAAACCGGCGTATGAAAGGATTGTGCAACTATGTATTGTTTTCATTAAGCGTATTACTGGCCTGCGGGCAGCAGGTGCAAACAAATAATGAACAAGGCTTATTTGCAGGCCATTATGAAATGAATAAACCTCAAAAGATTTTTAATATGCCGAAAGAATTGAATGAAATTTCAGGCATAGTATTTCATCCAAAAGAAATGAATACCATATATGCTGAGCAGGATGAAGAGGGAAAAGTATTTGCATATAATTTGAATGATGGCAGCATAAGAAAAACAAAGTTTGCCGGTAAAGGTGATTATGAAGATATACAGTTACTCAATAATTATATTGTTATGCTGCGTAGTGACGGAGCTTTATACATATTTCCTTTTAACGATATGAATGCAGAAGAAACTGTTAACGCAAAAGAATTCAGGCACATTTTACCCGGTGGTGAATATGAAGGTTTATATGCCGATAACCGTGCTTTAAAGCTGTATGTGCTTTGTAAAAGTTGTGAAGGAAAACAAGACAATGCAACAACTGTTTATATACTGTCAATGGATGCTACTGGCAATGTGAAATTAGAAAGTAACGCAACCATCAATGTTAAATCCGTTGCTGAAAAAGCCGGGCTTAAGAAACTGAACTTTCGCCCATCTGCATTCACAAAAACAGAGGATGGTAACGAATGGTTTATTCTTTCATCGGTTAATAAACTTATGGTTTGCACATCGGCTGATTTTACTGTGAAAGAAACATACAAGCTCGGGGCATCGCTTTATAACCAGCCGGAAGGCATTGCGCTGGATGCAGCGAATAACCTGTATATATCAAATGAAAAAGGGAGCAGTCGATCAGCAACAATCTTAAAAATACCCTACCGTAAGTAGTGGTAAAAACAGGCAAGCTATGATGAAATTTTTACTATCATTTTTTTTCATCGCAACAGTTGCAACAGCCTGTTCACAGGATAGTATTATGCACAGAATGATCTTTATTGGTGATGCAGGTGAAGTTGACAACCAGCAGAACAATGTTATCGGCAGCGCTGCACAAAAAGTATTGCCACATAAAACAACGGTTGTGTATGTTGGCGATAATGTTTATCCCACGGGCATGGGCTTGCAAGGCAGTAAAGAGGAACAACAAACCAAAAATATTTTGCGGGCGCAATATCTGCCTATGCGCAGCAATGAAGCTGCCGTTTATTTTTTGCCCGGCAATCATGATTGGGACAGGATGGGTAAAAATGGCCTTGCCAAAATGAAAGCGCAATGGGGTTTTATAGATCAGCAGAATGATAGTTTATTAAAAGTTGTGCCACAGGATGGCTGTCCCGGCCCTTATGAAATCGGCATCAATGATCATCTTGTTATCATTGCCTTTGACAGCGAATGGTGGTTATTCAAATACGATAAAACAGATGCAGAAGCAGATTGCGATTGCAATACCAATGATGAAGTAATTGCAAAACTTGATGAGCTTTTTTATAAGAACCGTTATAAAACTATCCTGCTTGCAGATCATCACCCATTTAAAAGTTATGGCCATCATGGCGGATATTATAGCTGGAAAGACCATATCTTTCCATTAACTGCTGCTAATAAAAGTTTGTATATACCTATGCCGGTTGTTGGTTCATTATATCCATTGCTGCGTACATTATTTGCAAGCCCTGAAGATGTACTTCATCCCTGGTATAAGGATATGATCCGCCGCGTGAATAACGTGTTTGATACATTTCCAAACCTGGTGCATATTGCCGGCCATGAGCATGGCATGCAGTTTATTAAAGAAGGCAATAACATACAGGTAGTAAGCGGCGCAGGCGCTAAAGAAGCTTTTGTAAAGCAAGGCAAATATTCAATGTATGCAGAAAAAGCGCCTGGATATGTTGTTGCCGACCAGTTATTGGATTATAGTGTAAGGTTTAGTTATTATGTTGCCGAAACTGATAGCAGCTTTAAAAATGTTTTCAATTATACGTTTAATTATACACCAGTAAAACAACTGGAAGAAACAGCTATTAATAATATTCCGCAAGATAGTATTACAGTGGCTGCACATGCTTCCTACGATGCTGTCAGTGGTTTTCACCGCTGGTTATTTGGTAATAATTATCGAAAGGAATGGGCAGCGCCAACAACGTTGCCAGTCATAAAAATATCAGGTGAAAAAGGCGGCCTAACGCCAACACAACGTGGCGGCGGCCATCAGTCGTATTCATTAAGGCTGGAAGATAAAAATGGCAAAGAATATGTGTTGCGCAGCGTGAATAAATACCCGGAGGTCTTACTGCCACAGGCTTTGCGGCAAACCTTTGCCGGAGAATGGATCAATGATGCCATGAGCGCCCAGCATCCTTATGCTGCGCTGATAGTGCCACCATTAGCCAATGCAGCCAATGTGCCGCATACCAACCCCGAAATTGGCTGGGTAGCACCTGATAAAAAATTAGGTATGTATGCCAACACCTTTGCCAATACGGTTAACCTGCTGGAAGAACGCGAACCGGAAGGAAAGTCAGACAAAACAGAAAAAATGATGCGCAAGCTTATTGATGATAACGATAATGATTTTGACACGGCACTTTTTTTACGGGCAAGGTTATTAGATGTTTTGATAAACGACTGGGACCGCCATAATGATCAGTGGCGCTTTGCTTATAACAAAAACAACAATGGTGGTAAAACTTATTTCGCTGTGCCAAGAGACCGAGACCAGGTTTTTTATGTGAATGAAGGTTTGCTGCCGGGCGTTTCTTCCCTGCCCTGGTTTTTGTGGTTTATGCAGGATTATAAAAAATTGCGCAGCATTAATGATTTTATGTGGGAAAGCAGGGATTTAAACAGCCGTTTTTTAAACCAGTTAAATCATGAACAATGGATGGATATTGTAAACAACTTTGTTGCTGCAGAAAACGACAGTGTATTAAATACAGCTTTAAAAAGATTGCCTGCAAGCGCTTACAATATCCGTTACAGCACTTTATTAAAAAACCTGCAAAACAGGAGGGCGGTGTTGCCAAAAGCTTTTGATAAGTATTATTCCTTCCTTAATAAAATTGTGGATATACAAACATCAGACAAGAATGAACTGGTTGAAATAAAAGATACTTTAAACGATAATGTGCTTGTTAACATTCATAAGCTTTCAAAAGAAAGAAATGTGAAGCAGCAATTATATTATAAAGCATTTGATCCATCCATCACCAAAGAAATAAGATTGTATGTGAATGATGGAAATGACAGCGTTGTTTTTAATACTGCCAATAAAAAAATATTGATACGAGTGATTGGCAGGGGCGATAATAAAACATATAATGTGGAACAGGTAAATAAACAGCCTATTGTTTATAACTACACCAATAACGTAAGCATTTCCGGTGATGCAGGTAAATTGCGCACGCATTTTTCAAACGATTCTGCCAATACAGCTTATGTGCCTGTTGATTTGTATAACCGTTGGCAGCCACTACTTGTTGCCGGGTATAATATTGACGACGGCATTATACTTGGCGGCGGTTTAAAATACACGCATAAAGGTTTTAGGAAAACACCGTGGGCCAGCGTGCAGCAATTGGGTGTGGGGCATTCTTTTTCAACAAGAGCGTTCAGGATTGTTTATAGCGGCGAATGGAAAGATGCGGTTGGTAAAGCTGACCTGTTATTAAATGGTGTGGCTAAAGCGCCCGACAATACACAGAATTTTTTTGGCGCAGGCAATGAAACCGAATTTGATAAGACCGGGAATTATAAAAAATATTACAGGGCTCGTTTCGATTTATATACTGCAAACGCGGCCTTGCGTTGGGGTGATAAAACAAGTATTACAATTGGCCCCTCATTTCAATATTATCGCTATGATATAGACGAAAACAAGGGCCGGTTTATTGATCATACTTCGCAGTTAAATACTGATGACAGTGCTGTTATAGCCTATGATAAATTTCATCTTGGTGCAGTTATAAATTTTATAAGTGATTCAAGGGATAATAAAATGCTGCCCACTTTTGGCGCATATATAAATGTCCGCATGCAATCGTATGCGGGATTGAATGATTATTCCAATGCATTCACGCAAATAATTCCGCAGGTGGCGGTTTATAAAAGCATTACCAACAGCGGTTCTGTTGTGCTGGCAAACCGGCTTGGTGGCGGCGTTACATTTGGTAAACCCGCTTTTTATCAGTTGCTTTTTTTGGATGGAAAAGATAATTTATCCGGTTACAGGCAATATCGTTTTGCAGGGCAGCAAATGTTATATAACAATACTGAAATGCGCGTTAAGGTTGCTGATATTGCAAGTTATGTTTTGCCGGGGCAGTTTGGTTTGCTTGGCTTTTTTGATGTTGGCCGGGTATGGGTTAATAATGAAAACAGCGCTAAATGGCATAACGGTTTTGGCGGCGGAATATATTTTGCCCCGGCTCAATTGTTTTTGTTGCGTGCAACATTGGCTTATTCTGAAGAAGGCTGGTATCCATACATTTCATTTGGTTTCAGGTTTTGAACATGAATAAGACATCTTGTCGTTTTTTTAATAAAAAGCAAAATTTGCATAGTATTTATTATGAATACTACTCATTTAGAATAGCAGACCATGAAGCACCAGGTAGTTCATATTTTTCCTTCAGATGATTTTTTGAATAATGATAATACGCGTATTTCCTTTAAAAAATTTGTTGAATTTCTTAATAAAAAAGCAAAGGAAGACGATTCGCTCAAATCCAAATTTTTCAAGTTTGTACTTAAGCATTTTAAACGTTATCCCGAACTGCTTGAGCAGGTAAGCATTTACGATTTAAAGCACTATTCCAATCTTTTTAATTTATTGGAAGGCGTTGTGCTGCCACACCTGGCGAATGAAAAAGACTTTGCACTGGCGCTGGGCGTTCCTTTTAATCCCATATTCTTTTTGGAAACAGAAGCGTTCAACCATCTTCTTCATAACAAATCTTTTGATGTTAAGATGGAATTCGCCGAAGAGCGGAAAGAGCTGATCCAATTCAGGCAGCTAAAGAAAAAATATGAACTGATATTAGAACGGTTGTACGATTTTCAGCCGCTGGTACAGGAAGAAATGGTGCATGCGAGAACAGACACTGAAACACATCTTACCAGGTATTTTAATTTAAGCATTGATAACCGTTTTGTTGAAATTGAATATACCGGGGAATTACCTGAAATTAATATCAGCCAGGTACAGCAGCAGTTATCTGATATAGATTCTCTCAAAGAACTTGAAAAGATACTGCCGCTTTCTATGTTTTCTTTCTCTGGTTTTTCAATAATTACTACAAAAGATATTACCGCAAGGCATGCCTTGCATAAAATGCGCAGCGCCATTATTAAACATGATCCCGATAATTATAACACAACCTATGGAAATATAATTGAACTGCTAATGCAATTGTGTGGAAGGCCGCATATTACATTTGGCTTATTGCCCTTTTTAAAATTAAATGACCGGCTGGTTTCATATTATGGCAATTATGCGCATAGTATTTTAATCAATATTTCTAAAAAGTTGAATATTCCTGAATCAACTTTTGTTGAATGGATAAACAAATATTACGAACATCCGAAAACACTAATTAAAAAAGAGTGCGATTTTGAAAATAAGCATGGCGATGGTGTGTATAGAGCCTTCAGGCAAATGGGTTATGCAGGTTATATAATTATTCCTGTTTTTTACAATAATGAAGTGGCCGGTGTATTAGAGATAGGTTCAAAACATGCAGAGATGATAGATGATAATCTTGTTTCGAGAATTGATGCTGCCATTCCGATTCTTGGCCAGTTAATGCACCAGACACATACAGATTTTGCTGCTAATATCATCAATGTTATCAGGCAGAATTTTACAGCCATTCAATCATCGGTGTTATGGAAGTTTAATGAGGTCGCCTGGAATTATATCAAGAATGCCAACGCAGATTCATTGCGGAATATGGAGGAGATACGTTTCGACCATTTGCACCCGCTGTATGGCGCCATTGACATTCGCAATTCAACCATCGAAAGAAACAATGCACTGCATAAAGACATGCGTTATTATTTTAAGATGGTAAAAAGTTTTTTAAAACAATTGCATATACAGGATGAAGGTGCTGTTAATATGTTTACGAATGAAGCCAATAGTTTTTTGGAATTGCCGGAATCATCTTTTACAGGCAATGAAGAAACATTAATGGATAATTTTATGGAAAAGCTTAACACCTGGCTGAATAAAATAGAGGAGGATGAAATACATAATAAAAACCTTATCAATAACTATTACAGGGATATTGATATAAAACACGGAAAAGCTTATAAAAACAGGCGGATACTTGAAAATTCAATGCAGTGCATCAACTTTATTATTTCAGATCATTTTTCCAGGATGCAGGAGGAGTTGCAAAAAAAATATCCAATCTATTTTGAGAAGATAAGAACGGATGGTATTGAATATGATATGTACCTCGGCCAATCCATTTCACCTCAAAAACCTTATCAAAAAACCTTCCTGAATGAACTAAGATTTCTGCAACTTGAGAATATGGCAGCGGTTGCAAAACTGGTGCATGCGTCTGCGAAATCCTTGCCTGTTCCTTTGCAAACAACGCAGCTTATTTATGTAAATGCATCTTCAATAGCCATTACGTTCAGGATGGATGAAAAAAGGTTTGATGTGGAAGGCGGGTATAATATTCGTTATCATATTATAAAAAAGCGCATTGATAAAGTGCTTGTAAAACAAACCGGCGAAAGGCTTACGCAGCCTGGAAAGCTGGCTATCATTTATACACAGCCGCAGCATGAAAAGGAATACATGGAATATATAAAGGAGTTACAGAAAAGAAATGTTTTAAAACCAGCGATTGAATTACTGGAGTTGGAGCAACTGCAGGGCGTAAAAGGTTTAAAGGCAATACGCGCTGCAGTAAACCTTGGCGCATAGCAATTTTAAAAGACCGGTATTTCGTATTAATACAGCGTTGCAGAAATAGCACCTACTGTAATTCCCTTATCTTAATACTGCGATAACTCACTTCATCGCCATGATCCTGTAAAAGAATATGGCCTTGTTTAGCTTCTCCAAAGTTTTCCCATATTTTATACTTGCTTATTGCCACAAGGTCTTTAAACGCTTTTGAACCACGCTCATATTCCAATACTTTAATACCATTCAGCCAATGCTCCACATGGTTATTTGGATAAACAATTATTCTTCCCCAGTTCCACTTGCCGGGCTCATTAAAATATCTTCCACTTTTATTGGCAGGTATCATATCGTATAGAGAAGACAATGTTCTGTTACCATTCCGGCCGAGCTTGGCATCGGGATGAAGCTTATCATCTAAAACCTGGTACTCCAGCCCGATAGCAGAACTATCGCTTTTTTCATCGAGTGTTACAAAATATTTTACGCCGCTGTTAGCTCCGGGCGTTAACTTAAACTGAAAGGTAAAATCGAATGCACTGTACTCATTTAATGTAACAATATCGCCGCCATTCTTTCCCTGTTCACCATGCGATTTCAAAACAGTTATCATGCCATTATCAATCTTCCAGCCATGATCGGGAAACCCTTTCTTAAAAGCGCCGCGCCAGCCATTTGAAGTTTTTCCATCAAATAATAATTTCCATCCATCACCCGCTTCATCTTTTGAAAGATTGTTGGGTATGGTGTTTACGATAAAAACCTCTTTGGGAAAAGCTGTTGGCGTAAGGCCTGTGGTTTTAATTTTAATATTTTTCCAATACATTTTTTTGCCAGCCATTGAAGCATTGGAAACTGCATGTACCTGTAATGCTATAAAACCTTTTGCAGCAGCATCATCAATTAAGTAAGCAACCGGTTTATTGTTTATCCAGGTTTTAATAGTATTGCCAATGCATTCAATAGTATAATGGTTCCAATCGCCGGTCTTAAATAGATTTTTAGCTGAAGGATTAAGTGTGACAGGATAGAGCCAGCCTCGCCTGGCTTCTTCATAAATGCCGCCGCTCCATGCTCTTGATGATGCATCTTCTTCAACCTGGTATCCATACACACGGCCTTTGTTACTGCCATTTATTTCATTGGCATTGTAGTGGCTTCTTATTTGCACGCCGCTGTTGCTGGCCGTATCATCAACCTTTGCATCAAACTCCAGAATAAAATCGCCATATTCTTTTTCTGTTGCAAGGAATGTATTGGGAGAACCCGCAACAGTTGTACCTGCAATCATACCATTCTCAACAGTATAATTGCCCGAACCCACAATGCGTTTCCATCCATTAAGCGTTTTACCATCAAGCAAACTCGTAAAGCCATTTTGCGAAAAACAAAAAGTACTTAAAAGCAGGCTGAATAAAAGCAACGCAGAATATTTCATTTATAAAAATTTAAAACTTACTATTTGGTTATGGCATTATGCTGCGGCCAATATACAGAATAAAAAATTTACCTTCATTTATCCAAAAACAGTTTATTAATAAAAAATTTTTATGAAGATTGTACATGCATCCCTTGTTTTCCTTCTTTTTGCAGCCTGTAGTTCTCCTGATAAAAACACGCCTGCAGCCACAGCAGCAAATACTGATGAAGCTGCAATTAAACAGGCGGTTGATAATGCTTACAAATCGCTTGGTTTTTCAGCAGGAGCGCAACCGGCATTTGATAGCATTCAATATGCTTTCATACCACAGGCGCAACTCATAAATTTTATTACAGATACCGCACAAATATTGTCAATCGGCGATTTTGTAAAAGCATATAAAAATTATGTTGAAACAAGCAAGGTGCAATCTTTTAGTGAAGAGGAGATTTATGGCAGGACAGATCAATATGGAAAAATTGCACAACGCATCAGCTCTTATAAAACGTATATCAACAGAACGGACATGCCTGCAGAAAGAGGCGTTAACAGTTTTCAACTGATTAAAACAAAAGATGGCTGGAAAGTTTCCAGTATAATATGGGATATAGAAAGTAAAAACCTGCCCATACCCCGGACTTATCTTTTGCAATAATTAAAATTTATAAACGCCCTGCATTTAACGGGGCGTTGTTATTAAATGCAGGCGTTTAAGCTTTCTATAAAATTGAACATTGATGCATTAAACTATTATATTCATTTTTAACTTAGCCTGATAAACACATATTAGAATGGCATTTGTAGATTATTATAAAACTTTAGGCGTAGAGAAAAATGCTACAGAAGATGAAATAAAAAAAGCCTATCGCAAACTTGCAAGAAAATATCATCCGGACCTTAACCCGAATGATGCTGAAGCCAATAAAAAATTCCAGCAGATAAATGAAGCCAATGAAGTGTTAAGCGATCCTGCAAAACGAAAGAAATATGATGCTTATGGCGAGCATTGGCAACATGCGGAACAATATGAACAGGCAAAACAGCAGCAGCATAATCAATCTTCGCAGGGCTGGCAGGAATACACTTATTCAGGTGGCCAGCATGAAGGCGATTTTTCAGATTTCTTTGAATCCTTGTTTGGCCATGCACGCAGTGGCGGCGGCAGGAGTACGCGTGCAAAATTCAGGGGGAACGACTATAACGCCTCGCTGCAGTTAAACCTGCGCGATGCGTATAAAACCCATAAGCAAACATTTACTATAGACGGAAAGCAAGTGAGAATTACTGTGCCTGCCGGCGTAGCAGACGAACAGGTTATTAAACTGAAAGGTTATGGCAGCGCCGGTGTAAATGGCGGTCCCCATGGTGATTTATATATAACATTTAAAATTGAAGATGACCCCAGGTTTAAACGCCTTGGCAATGATCTTTATACCACTGCGGAAATAGACTTATATACAGCCGTTCTCGGCGGCGAATACATGCTGGAAACATTTGGCGGTAAAATAAAATTGAAAGTAAATGCAGAAACACAAAACGGCAGCGTCGTCCGGTTAAAAGGGAAAGGTTTCCCGGTGTATAAACAGGAAGACAGGTTTGGCGACCTGTTTGTAACATGGCAGGTTAAAATACCCACCAATCTTACCGAAAAGCAAAAAGAATTATTTAAAGAACTATCTAAATTATAGTTATGGAAAATAAGAACCTTGTGCCTGCTATGGTTTGCTGCGAACACTATAAGATTGAATTATCGTTTATTCATTCACTGGAACAATACGGTTTTATAAAAACTGTAAGGGTTGATGCAGATGAATTTCTTGAAGAAGATGAACTGCAAACACTTGAAAAATTTATACGGATGCATTATGAGCTCGATATAAATATGCAGGGCATTGAAGCTATTAATTTCCTGCTGGAACGGGTTCATAATATGAAGAATGAGATTGCCCATTTGAGAAGCAGGTTAAATGTGTATGAAACAAAATCATTTCATGATGACCTGTAATAAACCTCAATAAATAGGAGTGCATAGATTGCGCAAGAAATTGACAAAAGAATTTTCATATAACAAACAGGAAAAGCTAAAAAGCAGGAAGCAACTGGATGCCTTATTTAAAAAAGGCAAAAGTTTTACAGTCTTTCCATTAAAAGTTTTTTTTGTTTTTGCAGATGATACGCAGGATACTATTATTAAAACGGGCGTTGGCGTAAGCAGCAGGCATTTTAAAAGAGCAGTGCAGCGCAACAGGGTTAAACGCTTGCTGCGTGAAGCTTACAGAACAGAAAAAACATCACTGCATGCGGCACTTAACAAGGGCAATAAAAAACTCGCCATATTTTTATTGTTTGTTGATAAAACATTACCGGAATATTCTTTGCTGAAAGAAAAAATGCCTTTATGTATTCAACGATTAATTCATGAAGTGGATATTAAAAATACTTAGCTACCCGTTTATATTACTGATAAAAATTTACCAGAAAATAATCTCGCCTGTATTGGGCCCGCAATGCAGGTTTACGCCCACATGCAGCAACTATGCGCTGGAAGCGTTTAAAAAATACGGTGTATTTAAAGGCGGATGGCTTGCCATTAAACGTATTTCAAAATGCCATCCATGGGGAAAAAGCGGTTATGATCCTGTACCGTAAAAATTTCGGCTTTTACATGCCCTGCGGGGTTTACGAGTTAAGCATCACAATAGAAAACCCCATGTAAAAACATGGGGTTTAACCAAAACCAACTGCTACGAAAAAATCTTATTGAATAGTAATTTCTTTAGGTAAAACTTTTACTTCTTCTTTTTTAGGAAGAAAAAGTTTTAAAATACCATCTTCATACTTAGCTTGTATGCCTTCTACGTTTACCACATCATCTATGCGGAAACTGCGTTTAAAGCTTGTAGCAGTAAACTCGCGGCGATGGGTTTTGTAATCGTTGTTATCGGTTTTGTTTTCTGTTTCACTCTTCTTTTCGTAGCCCACAGTAAGTAAACCGTTTTCAACATTTACTTTAAAATCTTCTTTCTTTAAACCGGGAGCAACTAACTCCAGGTGAAAGCCATCATTGTTTTCATGAATGTTTACCGGGGGATTATTCCAGCCCAACTCTTTACCAACTGTTGCAGGTAAGTTGCTGAATAATTCATCAAATAAGTTGTCGAAGGTTCTGTAGTTACGTTTTACTAAGGTTGCCATAGTATTATTTTTTTGTTTTTTTAATTATTTGCTTAGTAAGGTTCAAACAATATACCATAGCATTTTTACGGAAAAGCTTGCAGTATTTGTATAAAAAACCATGACAAAATTTCAATATTTGCGCATATATTGCGACTTTTTGTCAAGAATCTTTATTTCAGTTTCGTTCCTATTATTTGTTTGTTTATGTTTAAGCTATAACCAAGGCGTTTTAAACAATGGGTTTATTCTTTTAGTATCATTGCACGTTTTAAAATAAATGCATGTATCCCAATTTATATTATTTATTTAAAGATGCTTTTGGATGGAATTTGCCTGCGTTCAAAATTGTAAACACCTTTGGTTTTTGCGTTGCCATATCTTTTTTGGTGTGTGCCTGGTTACTGGTTAAAGAATTAAAGCGCAAACAGGCGTTAGGTTATTTTACCTATAAAGAAGTTACCATTGAAGTGGGTAAGCCTGCGGGTATAACGGAGTTGCTTATAAATTTTTTCCTCGGTTTTATTTTAGGGTATAAAATCCTCGGCATTTTTATTATTAAGGGCGCGATGAATGATCCGCAGGAATTTATTTTTTCTTCGTTGGGAAGTTTGCCTGCGGGTATTTTGCTGGGATTATTTTTTGCCGGTTTTAAATGGTGGGAAAAGAATAAATCAAAATTGCCGAAGCCGGAAAAAAGAAATATACGGATATGGCCAAGCGACCGCGTTGGCGATATAACCATTATTGCTGCTGTGGCTGGTTTTGCGGGTGCAAAGATTTTCGATAACCTCGAGAACTGGGACCGTTTTATACAGGATCCCATTGGCAATTTATTTTCTGCAAGCGGCCTTACTTTTTACGGAGGCCTTATTGTGGCTTCGCTTGCATTGCTGTATTATTTCAGGAAGAATAAAATAAGTTTTATAAATGTTGCAGATGCTAGTGCGCCGGGTTTAATGTTTGCTTATGGCTCGGGCAGGATAGGTTGCCAGGTTGCCGGCGATGGCGACTGGGGCATTATAAACAGCGCTTTTGTAAGTAATGCAGAAGGCGGTGTTCAATTAGCGGGCTCATCCACTGAATTTCAAAAAGTGCTCGCTGATAATGCACATTATTACGTCAGCCAGTTCGGCTCACTTAGTGAAGTGCAGCATGCGGCAGTAAAGCCTTTCCTCGGTTTGCCTGACTGGCTTTTTGCCTATACTTACCCGCATAACGTAAACAGTGAAGGCATTCCCATATTTGGCTGCACCTGGGATAATTACTGCAACCATTTGCCATTGCCTGTTTTTCCAACTCCTATTTATGAAATTGTAGCTTGCCTTTTATTATTTGCTTTTTTATGGTCAATAAGAAAGAGAATAAAAATGCCGGGCAGGCTGTTTGCTATCTATCTTTTTGTAAACGGCATTGAGCGTTTTTTGGTGGAACATATCCGCGTAAATACAAAATATCATTTTCTCGGCATCAATCCCACACAGGCTGAAATAATTTCGCTTGGTTTAATTATAGCAGGGGTTGCCTTATATATATTAGCGCCTAAACTAAAAGCTTCAAGGCAACTGGCGGCGAATATTAATACACCTTCTTAAAACGGTTTAAAATATTTTTTCTATTTCAACGGCTTTGCGCTGGGTAATAAGTTTATTTATGATATTCTTATCCTCATTGCTAATATCAAGCCGGCCTGCGATCCTGGAAAGCAATCCATCTTCCTCAGTTGTAAGTTGCTGGTCGCTTAAACATAATTCAATGCAATAAGAATATAGCGCCAGGTTTTGCACGGGATTTATCAGCTTTAATAAATATTGCAGGTATTCGTTTTCATCGTCCATCGTTTCTTTGTAGGATTTGTAATGAACCAGCTCTTCTTTAAAATTCAGGTCTTTATGAATTTGCAGGTCAACAAACCTTGAGGCCACTGTATTTACTTCTTCCTGCGTGAAATTCCCATCCTTAAAGCAACAATGTAAAAACAAATGGCAAATAGCTTCATCCTGTGTTGTAATGTAATCTTCGTACATATTAAATGTTTTTTAGGTTCAATCAACTTTAATGCCGATAAGAAGGCTTGCGGGTTATCAATTTATGGTTTGCTCTTATGAAGTTTAACAGTTTACGATTTATGAACAACTATTTTTGCAGCATGCATTATGTATCTGCAGAAGGAATAACAAAAAGTTTTGGCGCCGGTGATCTTTTTAAAAACATTTCCTTTCATATATCAGAAGGCGATAAAATTGCCTTAATTGCCCGTAATGGTTTTGGTAAAAGCACCTTGCTTAAAATATTAGCCGGCAAGGAAACAGTGGATGATGGCGAGGTTTGGATAAACAAAGATGTAACCGTTGCTTTATTTGAACAGGAACCAAAATTCAATGAAAATAAAACGGTACTTGAAAATATATTTCATACTAATCATCCCATCATTGCTGCTATAAAGGAATATGAAAACGCCATAGAGCTGAATGATGAAAAAACCTTATCATCTGCATTAATTAAAATGGATGAACTGAATGCCTGGGAATTTGAAAGCAGTGTAAAACAAATTTTGGGCAAGCTCAATATTCATCATCTTCAATCCAATATCAGCGAATTAAGCGGTGGGCAAAGAAAACGCATTGCACTCGCTCAAACGCTTATTGATATTGGTTTTGAGCACAAGCATACTTTACTTATAATGGACGAGCCCACCAATCATCTCGATATAGAAATGGTTGAATGGCTTGAACATTATTTAGGCCAGCAGCATGTAACCTTATTGCTGGTTACGCACGACCGTTATTTTTTAGATGCTGTGTGCAATGAAATATGGGAAATTGATAATACAAGATTATATACATACAAAGGCGACTATGAAAATTATTTAGAGAAGAAAGCGGCGCGTATAGAAAATGAACAGGCCAATATTGATAAGGCAAAAAATTTATACAGGAGGGAATTGGAATGGATGCGCAAGCAGCCCAAAGCACGCACCACAAAATCTAAAAGCCGCATAGATGCATTTACTGAAACAGAGCAAAAGGCCAAACAAAAAATTGTGGATGCCCAATTGCAGCTGCAAATAAAAATGAGCCGACTTGGCGGCAAGATCGCTGAAATGAAAAAGGTTTATAAATCGTACGGCGATAAAGTTATTCTTAAGGGTTTTGATTATACGTTTAACAAAGGCGAACGCATCGGCATTATTGGTAAGAACGGTGTTGGTAAATCAACCTTCATCAACATTCTACAAGGGATTGAACAAGCGGACAGCGGCAAAATAAATATTGGCGACACGGTTGTATTCGGCAATTTTTCGCAGGAGGGCTTGGTGATAAAAGAAGACATGCGGGTAATTGAATATGTAAAAACTTTTGCCGAAAGTTTCCCGCTGGCAAAAGGCGGCAGCTTAAGCGCAGCGCAGTTCTTAGAGTTGTTTTTATTTCCGCCGGAAAAACAATACACGTTTTTATCATCGTTAAGTGGTGGCGAAAAAAAGCGTTTGCAGTTATTAACGGTTTTGTTCCGTAATCCTAATTTCTTAATTCTGGATGAGCCTACCAACGATCTTGACTTGCCAACATTAAGTGTGCTGGAAAACTTTTTGCTTGATTATCCCGGCTGCGTTTTAATTGTATCGCACGATCGTTATTTTATGGATAAGCTGGTTGATCATTTATTTGTGTTTGAAGGCAATGGCGATATAAAAGATTTTCCGGGTAACTATACGCAATATAGGTTAGAGGAAAAGAAAACGGGTGACAGTTCGCAGGCAAAGGATAACAGAAAAAAGACTGAACCGGCTGCAGGTTTGCAACAGCCTGGCACCGGTAAAAAATTAAGCTATAAAGAAAAGCGTGAATTCGAATTATTGGAAAAAGAAATCCCGGCGCTTGAAGCAGAACAAAAACTGCTTACAGAAAAAATGAGCAGCAATATTAGTTTCGAAGAAATAACCACTGTAAGCGAAAGGTTGCAGCAAATTAATGCTTTGCTTGAAGAAAAGGAAATGCGCTGGCTGGAATTAAGCGAATTTACTTCGTAACATAAGCGAAGCACCGGCGCAGGTACAAACATAAACCCGCCTGCGGTTTCATTATTAAATTTGTTTTATGCTAAACAACGATGATGAAAAGAAAAGATTGATGCCTTATGTTTTCGGTATAATAATCGTAGGCGCCATTATAATTATATTTTTAGTTGAGTGGATATTCAGGCTATTCTGATCTTTTAATATTAACGGCATCATTATTTTTATAAAAAATTATCAATGGAAATTTTAGGAATTGGTTCGCGTGTAAAGCATCCGTCTTTTGGAACAGGTGTAGTTATCCGTTTGCATAGAAGGAACTATGATGTTTGTTTCACAGAAGCAGGGATAAAGCCTGTGTCAAAGGATTTTGAGCTTGAAATTATTGAAAGAATAGAGCCGGAATATAATGTGAGTTTTTCGGAGGCTGAGGATGCGCTTATAAAAATATTACGCGAATGGAGTGATGTTACAGAATTAATTCCTTTGGGAGATAAGTGGAAAAACGGCCTGATGATTTTAAAACCGGGCGATGCCGCCTTAAAAGAAAAGGAAGTACCCGTTGAAACATTCTTTCATAAGATTGTTATGCTGCGCGACAGGCTGCGTGTTATGGAACAACGCATTAACGCCCATAAATTATTATCCGATGAAGACAAGATAGATCTTCAGCAATATATCACCCGTATTTACGGCAGCCTCACCACTTTTAATGTGCTGTTTAAACATCAAAGCGATCAGTTTGTGGGAGAGAAAGCTTAGTAATTAAGCGTTAAGCTGTGAATCAGATTGCTATGCCCTTCTAAAATTTTACTTTGAAAACGTTTTCTGTTTGATTTCTATTTCCAGGCTTTCCCTGCGATGTGATTATTGATCTCTAAATAATTTTCTTTTCAGAAAATCAAGATAAAAACTTCTAACCTTTAATGTGCTAATATTTTTCGAGGGAACCGCCGGATTTGTTCCCTATTGGAAATTGGTTACGACTATTTAAACAGCTTTCTTTATCACTGAAGTCTTCAATCCTTTTATTTCTATTTATTTATCATTGATTAACGAATCAATTGTTACTGCTTTTATCTGCAAACAAAGGGGAAGCTGAAAACCTTTTAAAAGAGTAAGCGCTAATCTTTTATTTATAAAAACACTCACATGAAAAAGAATTTAACACTCGCATTGGCGGTAGCTGCGTTAATGATTGGCAGCCTGCAAAAAACAAACGCTCAAAACTGGAAATTTGGCGGTAATGCGTCGGCTACTGATACAACTTTGGGTACGACCAATAACCATGCACTTCGTATAATTACAAACGCGGTTGAGAAAATGCGGATTACGGCCGATGGTAAAGTTGGAATTGGAACTACTAATCCCTCTACAATTTTTCACGTAGTGGGAAATCAGACGCTGTCAGGCAATCTTAATTTCGTTGGTGGGAACCAACTTATCCAGTTTGCAAACCCGGCCGCTTTAGCTAAACCCATGATATACATGTTTAAATCCGGTACCGCCAATAACAACCGCATGGTGTTTGCCCATTCTTCAACCTATCAGGATTGGGGCTTGCAATACAATGATGGTATTGACCAGTTCGATTTTCTTGGCGCAGGTTCAAGTAAGTTAGCTATCAATCTCTCCAACGGCAATATTGGGATAGGAACAGCTACACCGGCAGCTAAATTAGATGTGGCAGGCAATCAACAGCTGGCGGGTAATTTAACTTTCACTGCAGGCACACAGTCCATTCAATTTGCCAATCCTGGCACTACACCAGCTCCTATGATGTATATGTTTGCTTCAGGCACTGTTAATACTGCCCGCATGGTCATCGCTCATTCGCCCGGCTTTCCAACATGGGGCTTACAATATTCTGATAACGGCGACCAGTTTGACTTTCTCGGTGCCGGTTCAAGCAGAATGACGGTAAATCTTTCAAATGGTAATGTTGGTATTGGTGTTACAGCGCCTGTTTATAAGCTGGAGGTATGCGGTACCATACGCGCAAAGGAAGTACGTGTTGAAACCGGTTGGTGCGATTATGTATTTGAAAAAGATTATAAACTCAGGTCAATAGATGAGCTTGAAAAATATATAAACGATAATAAACATTTGCCCGGTATTGCGCCGGCAAGCGAAGTTGAAAAAGACGGTTTGAAAGTAGCGGAAATGAATAAGGCGATGATGGAAAAGATTGAAGAACTTACCCTGTATGTTATCCAGTTAGGTAAAGAGAACAAAAAACTGCAGGCAGATATTGAAGCATTGAAGAAATAAGTTTTATCAATCTAAAAATTATTGACATGAAAAGCTTTGTAAAATATATTACGGAAAATATCCGCCCGCCGTTATTGTTGTTGCTGGTGATTATTACTGCTTCTGCATTTGGGCAGGCGGGCACGCCGCTTACTGCTAAGCTTCAGAAAATGGCCAAAGCGGGCAGCACAAGGGAATGGATAACATTCTTCGAAGATTCTTCCATTAAACCAAGATCTATATTTAAAGATTTTAAAGCCGCTTTTGAATTATCGGATAACGACGATATGGTTATTCAAAAAGTAAAAAAAGATGAAATAAATTATTCACACTATAGATACCAGCAATACTATAAAAATCATCCTGTGGTATATGGAGAATATATTGTGCATCAGCAGCCTGATGGATTTGTAGCATCAGCGAATGGCAGGCTCGTTACCGGCTTAAAATTGGGAAACTCACCGGCTGTTACAGAAAAACGTGCATTGGATGCCGCCTTGCAATTTATGAATGCCGGTAGATATTTATGGCAGAATGCTGAAATGGAAAAAGAACTGAAACGCCAGCAAAAAGATCAAAACGCCACCTATTATCCAAAAGGAACATTAGTATATGCGCCTGTTAAATATGATGGTAAATTCAACCCCGCAGATTACAGGCTGGCGTGGCAATTCAACATTTATCCGGACCAGTCTGAAGTAATGGCAAAAAAAGTATTTGTTAATGCACTTACCGGCCAGGTTATGAGAACTGTTGATATTTCGATGGCTTGTTCAGGAGGAACCGGTACATCAGCCTTTAACGGTTCGGTAAGTGTTAATACCGAATATACAGGGAGCACCTACCGCTCACACAATGATTGCCAGTTAACAGATATATATGTTTATAACTGCAACGGTGGTTCGGCATCCAACACTTACTATACTGACCTGGATAATACCTGGGGTGCAACGGCTTTAACGCAGTCTGCTGTTCAGGCAATGTGGGGTGCACAGCAAACTTATAATTATTACCTGGGCCAGCATGCACGTACAAGCTGGAATAATGCAGCCGGAGACATGATTGCATATAACAATTCAAACCAACCAGGCCTCGGTCTTAACAATGCCTGCTGGGGTTGCACCGGCAACAGTACCATTTTTGGCGCAGGAAGCACAAGCGCTGCCACAGATGACTGGAATACAAACGATATAATGGGACATGAGTTTACACATGGTGTTACCCAGTCTGAAGCCGGGCTGGATTATGTAAATGAATCCGGCGCTTTGAATGAATCGTTCAGCGATATTTTTGGAGAAATGGTTGAAAGCTGGTCTGAAGGCATTAATGATTACCTCGTTGGCGCAGATCGCGGCGCCATAAGAAGTTTTATTAATCCTAATGCTTATGGCGATCCGGACACGTACAAGGGAACGAATTGGTATACCGGAACCGCGGATAATGGAGGTGTGCATACAAACAGCGGTGTTCAAAATCACTGGTTTTATCTTTTGTCTGAAGGCGGAAGCGGTACCAATGATAAAGGAGAAAGTTATAATGTAATAGGTATAACGCGTTTTAAGGCGAGGCTTATTGCCTATCGTGCATTAACGGAATACCTGACATCAGGTTCACAGTATATTGATGCCAGGTATGCATCGCTGCGGGCCGCCTGGGATTTATACGGCCAGTGTTCACAGGAAATCATTTCTGTTGGCAATGCCTGGCATGCCGTTGGTGTGGAATCACAATCACCTGCTTACATTCAATACGCTTATGGCAATTACCCCGCAAGCGGAACATGGGTGCAGGCAATCAGCACAACTTATGGAGGCGGTAGTTCCACAACCACCATTACACCAAGCAGTACTATCACCTATTTTACAGCAAGGGATAAAGTAATCCTGCTACCTGGGTTTACGGCTCAAAACGGCTCCAATTTTGTTGCTTATCTCGAGCCATGTTCTGCTACAAGATGGGCTATGCCTGAAGAGGTAATAATGAGTGATGCTGAAAAAGGGTTAAGAAATCCTGTTTCTTTGAAGGCTGATACTTCAGTGGCTCCCAATGCAGCTATAGCAAATACTTTACCCGATCAAAGTATAAATATTGCACCTAACCCGTTTGCACAGTCGTTTACATTAACCATAAACGCGAAAGGTGACGGTAAGGCTGATGTAACAGTTTACAATTCATTTGGTGCAAAAGTGCTGCAGCGGCCTGGCGTTAACCTTATTAAAGGCAGCAACAGGTTGATGCTTGATGGCGCCCGGCTTGCCTCAGGAGTGTATATGCTCGAAGTAAACTTTGGCAATTCAAAGCTTGTAAAGAAGATAATTAAGAGCAATTAGTAAAATTAATTGACGAATATTAAACTTTACAAGATTAAAACTGATTCCCTTTAATAAGAGGGGATCAGTTTTTTATGGCATTAGTTTATCTTTTATTTCGCGCCAGGTTATAAGATGAATATTATTTTTAGCTAATAGCTGCCTGCACATATCGCTGGAAAAGAAATTAAAATCTTCCTGCCGCCACGCTGCCCCATAATCAGGATGGTTCATAGTTATGGCTTTCATTTCATCGTCATCATAAGCAGCATGAAACAAAATGCAGTTAAGGCCGGCAGGCAGGTTGTTCAATATCTGCGTGTAATAAGCATTCATGCCCTGCAGCCTGTTGGCAGGAAAAGCCATATACACATTATCTGTCAGCACATCTTTGTCTGTAATCAAATCGCTTATATCCACCTGGTAAACCAATTTAAAAGCGGCTGTGTTTAAAAGACATGGCAATTTATATTCACGCGCAAGTTTCAGGTATATTTTTAAAAAATCTTTATTGAAAAAGCAACTGCCCATGTGAGAATCGAGGTGTGAAGGATGAATGCCGGAATGAATTGCTTTTTCAATCTGGGCCCGCAATTCGGTTTCAATTTCAGCAAGCAGGGCTAACTTGCCAAGGCTGTCTAAATCATTATAAAAATAGCCGTTGGTATTCAGCAAACTTTTGGTTTTGTCATTACCGGCAACAGCGCCCCATTTATAATATTGCCACTCACTTGTAAGCGTAAGATGAATGCCTATATCTGCACTGGGATGCTCTGCTGCATAAGCAGCTATCTCAGAAAACCAGGGCGCAGGAGCGATGATGCTTCCCGAGCTTATTAAACCCTTTTCCAACAAGTAAATACTTGCAGAATCTTCTGAATGAGACAAACCCAGGTCATCTGCATGTAGTATTAACAGCTTTGCATCTTTTGAATAGCCTAACTTTTCCTGTATGCTTTGCTGCGCAGTTACATTCAGGCATAATAATACCAACGGGATGATTAAATAAAAACGATTTTTCATAACATGAAGTTATACATATAACGTATTATTTCAATTTGGTTAAGAATGGGTCATACTGGCGTTTCAGGAATCGCTTAATTCATTTAATGGCGTCAGGCCGGTAGCTGCTAATGGCATTTTTTGTTGACCCAGGTTTCTAATCTTCTTTATCAGTTTCATCTTTCGTTCTTTCCCATTCTTTCGCAGCAAGCATCATTCTTATCTCGCTAAAACTTATATTATCGCCCAGTTTTTCTTTTATGGATGTAATGGAAGCGCTGTTTTCCAAATGTTCTACATGCGGCTCTATCAAAACAATTTTTTCCCGCTCTACCAGCTCATGAATTAATATCATGCCGCGTTTGATATAAAATATAAGATGACCTTCAATGGTTCCAATAGCAAGGTTGCGCAGCTTAGCTATTTCTTCTACAGAATTTCCTTCCCTGAACAATGTATAGCTTGAGTTTTTAGTATCTTCTTTTGCCGTTTCGGATTTCTGTTTGCGTTCTCTTTTAGGTTGTTTGTCAGCAACAGACGAAGTAAGATTGTGTTCAGAGCTGTATTCCTTAATTACCTCTAAAAAAAGATAGCCGTATTGTTTTGCTTGCAGAAAAAAAACACCTGCTGCAATCATGCATGGAAAGTTTTTCTGTTAACCGGTATTATTCTTTTAA